>JAJZCG010000051.1 GCA_021846225.1 Pseudomonadota bacterium
GCTTCAGCAAGCTCAAGCAGTTCAGACGGGTGGCAACACGCTTCGAGAAAACCGCACAAAACTACCGGGCCGTCGTCACACTCGCCGCAATCGTCCTATGGCTAAGGTAAGTGTCCACACCTCCTAGGGCGCTGCGTGTGCGCGCGGCTCTGTTGGCGGGGCTGAGGAAAGCTGGCCGGGGAGCCAGAACAGGGTGCCGGTGGGGACCGGGAAGTGACGGAAATTCTCAGGCGCGAGCTGGCCGGTTTCGATCAGTGCCAGTTTGATCCAGGTGGCGTGGGTGACCAGCACGACGGCGTGGGCGTGAGAGTGGACGTGCGGGGCGCGGTGCCATGTGCGGAGTGCCGCGCGCACGCGCTGGCGGACATCGGCCAGGGACTCGCCGCCGGGAAAGCGCACCGCCTCGGGGCTATGTTTCCATGTACGCAGCAGGCCGGGCCAGGAGGCTTTGATTTCCGGCTGGGTTAGGCCCTCCCAGGCGCCGTAGCCGATTTCGCAGAGGTTATCGTCAGCCGCGGGTGAGGGGAGGCTGGCGGCGGCGGCGAGGATGGCGGCGGTCTGGCGCGCGCGCAGCAACGGGCTGGTGACGATCTGGCCGATGGCGTGATCGCGCAGGGAGGCGGCCAGGGTGGCGGCTTCGGTGAAGCCTTGGGGGCAGAGCGGCGGGTCCGCGCGGCCTTGGTAGCGGCCGGTGAGTGTCCACGCCGTGGCGCCGTGACGTACCAGGGCGAGCGGGGCGCCGGGCGGGGCCGGGTTAGTAGGCAATGGCGATGCCGGCGATGATGCGCTGGCCTGCGTGAATCCCTTTGCCTGCGATGTCGGAGTCATATTCGATGAAGGGGTGCAAGGTGGGGGTGAGGCGGTAGCGCGCGCCGATGCCCAGGCGCAGGAGGTTGTAGAGCTCGCCCTGGCTGGCCGGGGGCAGCGGGTGCTGCTGCTGGATGGTGCTGACGTAGAAGACGGTGCCGGTGAGGCTGAGCCGCCGGGTGGCGCGGGCGGAGAGATCCAGCTCGGCGCGCAGCTGGGTGGCGCCGCCATCGAGGAAAACGCGGGGGCCGGTGATGAGCGTGGCGGTGAAGCGGCCCTGGTGCAGGCCAAATTGCGCGTCCGGTTCCACGGCCCAGCGCCCGGTGCCAAGGGCGGGGGCGGGCTTGGTGGCGCCGGTGGGGAAGATGACGTTGAAGGTGAGTGAATCCGCGAAGGTTCTGGTTTGCGTCAGGCCGTAATTCAGGCCGATCTCCTGGTCCTGCACGCCGGTGCTGGTGTGCGAAATGCCCGCATGCGAGAGGCGGGCCTGGGCGAAGCGCAGGTCGTATTCGAGGGAGAGGTTGGAGCCGAGACCGGCATCGCCGGAGACGCGGAGCAGGTTGAGGTTGAGCTGGGAGGCGCGGGTGGTGCTGGTGCTGAAATTGCTGGAGGGGAAGTGATGGTCAGCCGCGTATAGCCGCACTTCGGGCTTGATGACGCCGTCGCCGGGGCCGGGAATCCAGGGGCCGGCCAGCGCGGCGCGGCCGGTGAGGGTGGCGGCCAGGGTGAGGGCGGCGGCCAAGGCGCGGGGGGATTTGCGGCTCATAGGCTGACCAGCCGCAGCGGTGCGGGGGCGTTGTTCAGGGAGTTCCATAATTTCGTGTATAATCCATGAGATTTTATAAGGTCGTCATGCTGGCCGCGCTCCATGATGCGGCCCTGGTCAAGCACCAGGATTTCATCGGCGCTCATGACCGTGGCGAGGCGGTGGGCGATGATGAGGGCGGCGCGTTGCCGGGTGAGGGTTTGCAGGGCGCGCATGATCTGGCGCTCGGTGTTTGAATCGAGGCTGCTGCTGGGTTCGTCGAGGATGACGATGGGGGCGTCGCTGAGCATGGCGCGCGCGATGGCGACGCATTGGCGCTGGCCGCCCGAGAGGCTCTGGCCGCGCTCGCTGACTTGGGTGTCAAAACCTTCGGGCAGGTGGTTTATGAGGTCCTCCACCCCCGCCTCGCGCGCGGCGGCGAGGGCCTCATCGCGCCCGGCGCCGTGTTTTCCGTAGGCGATGTTTTCCCACACGGTGGCCTGGAACAAGACGGGCTCCTGCAGGACCAGGGTGACCTGCTGGCGCAGATAGGCGAGCGGGAGGGTGCGGATGTCGGCGCCGTCGAGCAGGATGGTGCCGCAGGAGGGGTCGAAGAAGCGGGGGATGAGGCTGGCGATGGTGGTTTTGCCAGAGCCGGTGGCGCCGACCAGGGCGGTGGTGCGCCCGGTTTCCAGGGTGAAGGAGATGTTGTGCAGCACCTCGCGGCCGGGCTTGTAGGCGAAGCCCACGCTTTGGAAGGCGATGCGCCGGGCCTGCGTTGCCGGGGCGATGGCGCCGGGGGCGTCAGCCACGCTGGGTTGCTCGAGCCAGCATTCACCGATGCGCTCCAGCGCGATGATGGCGCGGCTGAAGACGCGGCCGGTTTTGGCGAGCTGGCGGGCCGGGGTGGCGAAGCCGCGCAGATAGGCGAGGAAGACCAGAAGCTCGCCCGCCGAGAGGCTACCGCTGATGACGCGCACGGCGCCGTACCAGGCGATGATGCCGGTGGCGAGGCTGATGGCGAGGCTCATGACCGAGCCGAACTGCGACTGGATGGCGTTGGCGCGCAGCCCGGCGCGCAGGCTCTCGCCGGCATGGGCGGTGAAGCGGCCGTCCTCGTGTTTTTCGCGCGCAAAGGCCTGGACGACCTGGACGCAGGCCAGGATCTCCTGGGTCAGGCCGGAGAGCACGCCGTCGTTCTGGCGCAGGCGGCGCACGGCTTTGCGCAGGCGGCGGCTGTAGAACACGGTGATGAGCACCAGCGGCGGGACGGCGGCCAGGGTGAGCAGGGCGTAGCGCCAGTCGAGCCAGAACATCACCACGGCCATGCCGATGATGGTGACGATGTGGGGCAAGAGGTCCACGCCCAGGGAGGAGATGAAATCCTGCAGCTGTTTGGCGTCCTCGCTGAGGCGCAGGGTGAGTTCGCCGCCGCGGCGGCGGCGGTGGAAGGCGAGGGAGAGGCGCTGGAGGTGGGCGAAAAGGTCAAACCGGATGGCGAACATGATGCGCTGGCCGGTGTCGAGCAGGAGGCGGCTGCCGGCGTAGACGAGCAGGGCGTCCAGCGCGCCGAGGCCGAGCATGGTCAGGCCCAGGGTGTCGAGCAGGCGCATGCGGTGGGTGAGCGGGTCTGGCAGCAGGGTGCCGAGGAAATGGCCGAGGGGATGCTGGAAGATGACGTTGTCAACAATGGCCTTGAGCGGCCAGGGCAGCAGCAGCAGCACCATGGCGCGGGCGGACATGATGGCGCCGCCGGTGCCAAGGGCGGGCCATTCCGGCCGCAGGTAGCGCAGCAGCCACCAGTGCAGGCTGGGAGGTTTGCTCATGCCACGGAGAGGCTGGCGGGCGTGCCGGCCGGGGCGAGGCCGAGGATGCGGCCAACCACGGCCTCCCAGCCGAGCCGGGCGGCGTCCCGCGCGGCGGTGGCGCCCATGGCGGTGCAGGCGGCGGGGTCGGCGAGCAGGCTGGCAATGGCGGCGCGGCACTGCGCGGCGTCGCCCGGGGGATAGAGCATGCCGTTCTGGCCGTGGCGGATGACGGAGCTGATCTCGCCGATGTCCGGCGCCACGGCCGGGCGGGAGGCGGCCAGGGATTCGACGATTTTCATAGGCGAGAAGTAGAAATCAGGCTGCGGGAGGTAGGGGGCTGCCGTCAGGGTCATGGCGCTGAGCCAGGCGGGGATTTCATCATGCGCGGCGCGGCCGGGCAGGATGACGCGCGCGCCCAGGCCGAGGGCGGCGGCGCGGGCCTGGACGGCTTCGCGCTCCGGGCCTTCGCCCACGGCGAGGAGATGCAGGGTGGGAAATTGCGGCAGGAGGTCTGCGAAGACATCGAGCAGGAAGGAGACGCCATGCCAGGGTTTGAAGCTGCCGATGAAGCCGATGACGGGATCGGCCCCGAGGTTGAGGCGCTGGCGGATGGCGTTGCCGGCGGGGGCATCGGCGGTGAAGCGCGTGAGGTCCACGCCGTTGGGCACGATGTGAACATTGCGGCTGTGGCCCAGGACGGCGCTGACATGCGCGCCGACGCCGCCGGAGACGGCGATGATGGCATCCGCGCCGTGGTAGGAGGCGCGCTCGGCGCGGTGCGCCTGGGCCTCCAGGCGCAGGCCGCGGAAGGTGCGTTGTTCGTGGATCAGCGGCGCGTTGACCTCGAGCAGCCGGGGGACCTTGTAATGGGCGGCGATGGCAACGCCGGAGCAGTGGAAGAGGGCGTGACGCTCGTAGACCAGATCCGGCACGAAATTGAGGGCGGCCAGGGCTTCGTAAATTTTTTCAGGGGCGGCGTGGTCGTAGGCGAGGCGCGCGAGTTCGCGGCTGGTGACTTGGTCATCGAGCGCGGCGAGGGGAAGTTTGGCGGCGGCGCATTCGGCGGTGAGCCGCGCGGGCGAGGGTTTGCCGCCGATATGCAGCAGATGCCCGGGCGGGCGGGGGTTGCCCTCGCCCACGGTGGCGCAGGCGAGCAGGATTTCATGGCCCAGGGCATCGGCTGCGGTGATGAAGGAGCGGACGTGGACGGAGGCGCCCTTGTCGCCCAGGACGGGGATGCCGCGATCGAGGTTCAGGTAGAGGATTTTCATGATTGGACGCCCTCGGTCAGCGGCATGTCCGCACGCAGGGCTTTGCGCGGGGTGGGGGCGCAGTCCAGGCAGGCGATGAGGCCGTGCAGGCGGCGGGTGGTTGTCCAGAGGTCGAAGTCGCGCTCCAGCAGGGCGCGGCCGGTGGCGGCGAGGCGCAGGGCGAGCGGGCGATCGCGCAGGAGCTGTTCCATGGCTTGGGCGAGAGCGGCGGGGTCGCGCGGGGGGACCAGCAGGCCGGTCTCAAGGTTGCGGACCAGCTCGGGGATGCCTGAGACATCGGTGGAGACGACGGGCAGGCCGATGGCCATGGCCTCGGCGATGACGTTGGGGATGCCGTCGCGGTCGCCGTCGTCGGCGATGCGCGGGGGCAGGGCGAAGAGGTCGGCCGTGGCGTAGAGGGCGATCAGGCTGGCGTGGGTCATGGCGCCTTCGAGGGTGATGACGCCATCCAGCCCGGCGGCGTTGATCTGCTCCTGCAGGGCATTGCGCAGCGGGCCTTCGCCGATGATGCGGCAGCGGAAGGCGGTGCCGGAAGCCTTGAGCAGGGCGCAGGCGGTGATGAGGTCGTTCAGGCCTTTTTTGGGGACGAGGCGGCCGACGGAAAGGATAAGCGGTGGTGAAGCCGGGGCGGGGGTGGCGGCGGCGGCGGGCCGGGCGTTGAACATGTCCAGGTCGATGCCGTGGTAGATCAGGTTGATCTTGCCGGGTGGGTGGTTCTGGATGTCCTGCAGGTAGCGCACGTTGTAGCCGGTGCAGGTGACGACGAACTGGGCGGCGCGGGTGCGGCGCGCGATGATGTCCTTGCGGGTGAGGTAGAGATCCTTCGCATGGGCGGTGAAGCTGAAGGGGATGCCCGTCATCAGGCTGGCGAAATGCGCGACGGCGGTGGGGGTGTTGGCGAAATGGGCGTGGATATGGGCGATGCCCTGGGCCCGGCACTCGGCGGCGACGTAGCCTGCGCGCAAGAAATGCTTCCAGACCGCCAGGGGGCTTGAGGAGGTGGCCGACCATTGCAGCGCGCGCGCGGCGGCGCCGAGATAGCGCAGGGGCGCGGCGGTGAAGGCCTGGGTGTGGGAAGCGGCGAGGCGCTTGAGCTTGGGCCCCCAGGCGGCGGGCAGGACATGCAGCGGCGCCATGACCTGCGCCACCATCGGGTGGTGCGGCGGGGGTTCGGGTTGCAGCAGGGAGAAGATGCGCAGATCCGCGCCGAGGCGCTCCATGGCGCGGATTTCGTTGATGATGAAGGTCTCGGTCAGGCGCGGGTAGCGCTTCATGATATAGGCGAGGGGACCGGTAACGCCGGGCAGTGCGGCGGGGTGAGGCTGCGGGTTCATACCAAGCTGGCTCCTGCGTGGCGCGCGGGTTGCGTCTCGCAGCTGGAGGCGAGCAGGGCGGCGACGCGCTCGGCGCCGTCCAGGTCCAGCGCGGCCCAGAGCGTTTCGGGGACTGGCGGCCTGGCCAGGCAGGCGGGGACCATGCCCGCCAGTTGCGCGGCGACATCCGTGTCCGGCTCCACGACATCAACCAGCCCGAGGGCTGCGAGCATGCGGGCGCGGATCAGCTGTTCGGCGCGCGGGGCGGCGCGGGGGACGAGGATGGCGGGTTTTTTCCAGGCGATGATCTCAGCGCTGGTGTTGTAGCCCGCCATGGCGATGACCAGGCCGGCGGCGCGCAGGCTGGGGACGAGGTTGGTGGTGAAATCCACCAGCTCGACATCATCGCAGGTGGCGGCGGCGGCGTGCAGGGCGGCGCTTTCGTGCGCGGACATCAGCGGGCCGGGCACGATGACGGAATAATGTGTTCCCGGGGACATTTTGGGCAGGGCCTCGAGATAGGCGCGCATGAGGAAGAAGCCATCGCCGCCGCCGCCGGCGGTGACGAGGACGACGGGGCGGCCGGCGGCACGGGCGGTGTTCCAGCAGGGGGCGGTCTCATGGGAGGATCTGGGCTCCGGCTGGGCGACGACATGGCCGCAATAGATCACCTTTTGGGCGTTTTCCTTGGTGATGCCGTAGTTTTCCACCACGTCGAACAGGGTGCGGCTGCCGTAGACCAGGATGTTGTCATAGGCATGGGCGAGCAGGGCATGGATGTTCTGCTCGCGCCAGATGGCGCTGACGTTTTCGGGACTGTCCAGAATGTCGCGCAGGCCGAGCATGACGCGGGTGTGGGGGTGTTCCTGGCGGATCAGAGCCAGGGTGGAGAGAAGTTCGCCGTTCATGCCGGCGGGGGCGTGGTCAACCAGGAACACATCCGGCTGCTCGCGCAGGACGAGCTTGAGGATCAGGGCTTCGCGGTAGCCTTTGACCATGCCGAAAATCTGGCCTTTGGCGCGGGCCTCGTAGCTCTCGGCGCCGGTTTTGACGACCGGGGGGAGCGGCTGGACCTGCAGGCCGGGGGGGAGATCCCACTGGCCGATGACCGGGGAGCCGGTGAGCAGGAGGACGGAGAACTTGCCGTTGCAGGCCAGCAGCCGGTGGGCGATGGCGAGGTTACGCCGCAGGTGGCCGAGGCCGAAGGTATCATGCGAGTAGAGGAACACCTTGATGGGGCCGGTTGGACGGGGTGCTGCGCGCATGAGGGGCGGGGCGGGATGCACGAGAGCGGGGGTGGACTCCGCGGGGGAAAGGTTTTGCACGATGATGTCCCGTCATTGACCAGTTTCGTGGCTATGTTTCGTGGAACTTTGTCCCACACGCAAGTTACAAAACTGATACTTTCGCGTGTGGCGGCCGGGCGCGATGAATGCGAGCTGGCGCAAGAGCGCGGAGCCGACTGCGCTCTATCCCATTGATAAGACGCCGCTCCATGCTTGTGGCCCGCCCGGTTGAGCGAACCTCAAACGATCGCGCTCTGTTTCAGAGGGCGATTCACGTTTCCGGCTTGCTCGGTTGAGCAAACCTCAAACGATCGCGCTCTGTTTCAGAGGGCGATTCACGTTTTCGGCCCGCCCGGTTGAGCGAACCTCAAACGATCGCGCGCGGCCCTTTTCAGAGGGCGATTCACGTTTTTGGCTCGCTCGGTTGAGCGAACCTCAAACGATCGCGCTCTTTAGCCGCGAACGATCAGAGGTTGTGTGACGGTATCGTGATGATTGCGGGGGGGATGCCAGCTTGCGCTGGCATGACGGTGCGGGTTGGCGCGATGAGGGCGGCTATTGCGCCATGGCTGAGGCGTCAGAACGGGTGGCGCCGACGCGCGCGGCCAGGGAGGCGGCCATGAAGGGGTCGAGGTTGCCATCCAGCACCGCGGCGGGGTTGCCGGTTTCATAATTGGTGCGCAGGTCCTTCACCAGCTGGTAGGGGGCGAGGACGTAGGAGCGGATCTGGTGGCCCCAGCCGATGTCGGTTTTCGCGGCTTCGATGGAGGCGGAGGCGGCTTCGCGCTTTTGCAGCTCCATCTCGTACATGCGGGCCTTGAGCATGTTCATGGCGGTGGCGCGGTTGCGGTGCTGGGAGCGGTCGGTCTGGCAGGCGACGATGATGCCGGTGGGGACGTGGGTGATGCGGATGGCGGACTCGGTTTTGTTCACATGCTGGCCGCCAGCGCCCGAGGCGCGGAAGGTGTCCACCTTCAGATCCGCCGGGTTGATCTCGATCTCGATGGTGTCATCGACCACCGGGTAGACCCAGACGGAGGAGAAGCTGGTGTGGCGGCGCGCGGCGGAATCATAGGGCGAGATGCGGACCAGGCGGTGGACGCCGGATTCGGTCTTCAGCCAGCCGTAGGCGTTGGGGCCGGAGATCTGCATGGTCACGGATTTGATGCCGGCCTGCTCGCCCTCGGACATATCAAGGATTTCAACCTTGAAGCCGCGGCGCTCCGCCCAGCGCATGTACATGCGCTGGAGCATCTGCGCCCAGTCCTGTGCCTCGGTGCCGCCGGAGCCGGCGTTGATTTCCATGAAGGCGTCGCGGCCATCGGCCTCGCCGGAAAGCAGGCTCTCGATTTCGCGGGTTTTGGCCTGTTCGGCCAGCGCGGCGAGGTTGGCCAGGGCGTCCTTCACCAGGGCGGCGTCGCCTTCGGCTTCGGCCATTTCGACCAGCTCGATGGTGTCGGCGGTTTCACGCTCGAGGGCCAGGACGCCATCGATAAGCCCGGCGAGGCGGCCGCGCTCACGCATCACCACTTGCGCGGCTTCGGCGTTGTTCCAGAGGGAGGGGTCTTGTGCGCGCGCGTCTAGTTCGGCGCGTTTGATGAGGGCTGCATCCCAGTCAAAGATGCCTCCTCAGCAAGGCGACCGAACGGCCGATCTGCTCGTTTAACTGATCTGATTCTGCTGACATGGGAGGGGTATATAGAGGAAGTTGCGGGGAATGACAGGGGGGTGAGAGGATGGGTGACGCTGCGCTTACCCATCCTACGGGTTACGGGAGAGAATGGGTGGCGCTGCGCTTACCCATCCTACGGGTTACGGGCGGGTTAGCTGCGTGACATCGCGCACCGCGCCGCGCGCCGCGCTGGTGGTGAGGGCGGCGTAGGCTTGCAATGCCTGCGAGACCACGCGGGTGCGGTTGGGCTTCCAGGCTTCCGCGCCGCGGGCTTCCATGGCGAGGCGGCGGGCGGCCAGGGTTTCATCCGCCAGGGCGGCGCGCAGGATGCGGTTGGGGATGTCGATTTCGATGATGTCGCCTTCTTCCAACAGGCCGATGTCGCCGCCTTCGGCGGCTTCGGGCGAGGCGTGGCCGATGGAGAGCCCGGCGGTGCCGCCGGAGAAGCGGCCGTCGGTCACCAAGGCGCAGACTTTGCCCAGGCCTTTGGATTTGAGGTAGCTGGTGGGGTAGAGCATCTCCTGCATGCCGGGGCCGCCTTTGGGGCCTTCATAACGGATGACCACCACATCCCCCGCGACGATGCGGTTGCCAAGAATGGCGGAGACCGCGTCGTCCTGGCTCTCAAAAATGCGCGCGGGGCCGGTGAAGACCAGGGCGGAGGGGTCAACCCCCGCGGTTTTGACGATGGCGCCGTCCAGAGCGATGTTGCCGGAGAGGACGGCGAGGCCGCCATCGGGGCTGAAGGCGTGGGCGAGGTCGCGGATGACGCCCTTGGTGCGGTCAAGGTCCAGGGACTCATAGCGGCGGTTCTGGCTGAAGGCCTGGGTGGTACGCACGCCGCCGGGGGCGGCGAGGTAGAGGTTGCGGGCGGCATCCGAGGCCGGACCCGCGATGTCCCATTTGGCGATGGCCTCGCCCACGCTGGGGGTGTGGACGGTGGGCAGGCTGGTGTGGATCAGCCCGGCGCGGCTGAGTTCGCCCAAAATGGCGAAGATGCCGCCGGCGCGGTGGACGTCTTCCATGTGGACATCGGATTTCGAGGGCGCGACCTTGCAGAGATTGGGGACGCGGCGCGAGAGATGGTCGATGTCTTCCATGGTGAAGGGGATTTCGCCCTCATGCGCGGCGGCGAGCAGGTGGAGCACCGTGTTGGTGGAGCCGCCCATCGCGATATCCAGCGACATGGCGTTCTGGAACGCCTCGAAGCTGGCGATGGAGCGGGGCAGGACGCTGGCGTCGTCCTGCTCGTACCAGCGTTTGGCGAGTTTCACGATGGTGCGCCCGGCTTCGAGGAACAATTCGCGGCGGTCAGCGTGGGTGGCGAGCAGGCTGCCGTTGCCGGGCAGCGAGAGACCCAGCGCCTCGGTGAGGCAGTTCATGGAATTGGCGGTGAACATGCCCGAGCAGGAGCCGCAGGTGGGGCAGGCGGAGCGCTCGACGGAATCGGTCTCGGCGTCGGACACGGAAGGGTCAGCCGCGGCGACCATGGCGGTGATGAGGTCCGCGCGCTCGGTTTTGCCGCCGTGGATGTATTTGCCGGCTTCCATCGGGCCGCCGGAGACGAAGACGGTGGGGATGTTCAGGCGCATCGCGGCCATGAGCATGCCGGGGGTGATTTTGTCGCAGTTGGAGATGCAGACCAGCGCGTCAGCGCAATGGGCGTTGACCATGTATTCGACGGAATCAGCGATCAGCTCACGCGAGGGCAGGCTGTAGAGCATCCCGGAATGGCCCATGGCGATGCCGTCGTCCACCGCGATGGTGTTGAATTCCTTGGCGACGCCGCCAACGGACTCGATTTCGCGGGCGACCATCTGGCCGAGGTCTTTGAGGTGGACGTGGCCGGGGACGAACTGGGTGAAGGAATTGGCAATCGCGATGATGGGCTTGCCGAAGTCGCCGTCCTGCATGCCGGTGGCGCGCCAGAGGCTGCGCGCGCCTGCCATGTTGCGGCCGTGGGTGGTGGTGCGGGAGCGGTATGCCGGCATTTGCAGTGTCCTAATTGGTGTCGTCCAGGGGGCATAAATTCACCCGTTTGCGGGCAAAGGCAAGTTTGCGCGCGGCGGCGGCGGGGGGTGAGCGGAAATTTACAGTTTGTTAATTTTAAAATTGAAATCGGCAGGGTCAACAGATACACTTTTTTCGTGAATAAAACTCAAATCACTCGCCTTGTGATTGTGTCACGGTTTAGGAGGCTTCATGAGCGGTATCATCGAAAATTATACCGGCGTGGTTGAGACTGTCACCCTCAGCGCTGCCGGGAGCTACGTGATTACCGCCGATGGCGGAATGGGTGGTGCGGGCGGCGGCGGCAGGCTTGGCGGCGATGGGGCGCAGGTGAGCGCGACGTTTGCGCTGACGGCCGGGACGATGCTGGAGATTGTGGTGGGCGGCGCGGGAGCGGCTGGAACCGGCGGCGGCGGCGGCGGGGGCAGTTTTGTTTTTGATCTGACGACCGGGACGCTGCTGGAAGCGGCGGGCGGCGGCGGTGGCGCCGGGTTTGCCGCGGCCGATGGCGGCGGCGGCGGGGTGATAACCAATGCCGGGGCGAATGGCCTGCAAAATATCGCAAATCAATATGGTTTGAGCTCGGAGACCAACCAGGGCGCGGGGCTTGGCGGCGTTGGCGGGCAGGGTGGCTCGGGCGGCACGGATACGATCTTCGGCGCGAATGGCGGCGGCGGCGGCGGCGGCGGTGTGAGCGGGAGCGGCACAAATGGCATATCGGCGCTGGGGCGTGGCGGCGGCGACGGTGGCAGCGGCGGCAATGGCGGCATTGTGTTGCCGGGCGCCGGAGGGCTGGGGCTGGGCGGTGGCGGCAATGGCGGGTTTGGCGGCGGCGGCGGTGGTGGTTTCTCGGCGGGCGGCGGCGGCGGCGGATATTCGGGCGGCGGCGGCGGAAGCTACTACGGCGGCGGCGGGGGTGGGTCCTTCATTGCCAGCAACGCCAGCGCGCAGCTGATGACGCCCGGCTATAATACCATGGCGGCCGGGGAGGTGTTGATTTCGCCGGTGTGTTTCACCGAGGGGACGGGGATTCGCACGCCAGGCGGCGATGTTGCGGTGGAGCGCCTGCGGGCGGGCGACAAGGTGTGTTTGAGCGGCGGCGGGGTGGCCGCGGTTGTGTGGCTGGGGGTGCAGAGCGTGGCGCGCGGGTGCGGCGATCCGCTGCAGGTGCTGCCCATCCGGATAAAGGCCGGGGCGCTGGGCAAGGGCGTGCCGGGGCGCGATCTGCTGGTATCGCCCGCGCATGCGGTGTTCGCGGGCGGGATATTGGTGCAGGCCGGGGCGCTGGTGAACGGGGTTTCGGTGGTGCGCGAATATGCCGTGCCTGAGGTGTTCCGGTATTACCATGTGGAACTGGCGGCGCATGCGCTGCTGCTGGCGGAGAATACGCCGGCGGAGAGCTTTGTGGACAATGTGGACCGCGAGCAGTTTGACAACTGGACCCAGCGCGAGGTGCCGCCCGGGATTATGGAGATGGATTATCCGCGCGCCCGCTCTGCCCGGCAGGTGCCGCGTGAGATACGGGAGCGGTTGCTGGCGCGCGCGATGGCGCTTTTTGGCGCGCGGGCGGCCTGAGGCTGATGGGGGGAGATGCCAGCTTGCGCTGGCATGACGGCGAGGTGAGTGCGGGGTGATGCAGGGAACCGGGGGAAGCCCCCGGTTACGTGTTCATCGCCTCGAAGAAGTCGGCGTTGGTCTTGGAGTATTTCAGCTTGTCGAGCAGGAACTCCATCGCATCGGTGGTGCCCATCTGGCTGAGGATGCGCCGCAGCACCCACATTTTGGACAAAGTGGCCTTCTCGACCAGCAGTTCTTCCTTGCGGGTGCCGGACTTGGTGATGTCAATGGCGGGGAAGGTGCGCTTGTCGGAGAGCTTGCGGTCCAGGATGATTTCGGAGTTGCCGGTGCCCTTGAACTCTTCGAAAATCACTTCGTCCATGCGTGAGCCGGTGTCGATCAGCGCGGTGGCGATGATGGTCAGCGAGCCGCCTTCCTCGATGTTGCGCGCGGCGCCGAAGAAGCGCTTGGGGCGCTGCAGGGCGTTGGCGTCCACGCCGCCGGTGAGCACCTTGCCCGACGAGGGGACGACGGTGTTGTAGGCGCGGGCGAGGCGGGTGATGCTGTCCAGCAGAATCACCACGTCGCGCTTGTGTTCGACCAGGCGCTTGGCCTTTTCCAGCACCATTTCGGTGACCTGGACGTGGCGGGTGGCGGGCTCGTCGAAGGTGGAGGCGACGACCTCGCCCTTCACGGAGCGCGACATGTCGGTAACTTCCTCGGGCCGTTCGTCAATGAGCAGGACGATGAGGAAGACCTCCGGGTGGTTGGCCGAGATCGCCGCCGCGATGTTTTGCAGCATCACGGTTTTGCCGGTGCGCGGCGGGGCGACCACGAGGGCGCGCTGGCCTTTGCCGATGGGGGCGATGAGGTCGATGACGCGGGAGGTGTTGTCCTTCACCGAGCCTTTGGCGGTGGGTTCGGCAACCTCGACCTCCATTTTTAGGCGCGAGGTGGGGTAGAGCGGGGTCAGGTTATCAAAATTGATGCGGTGTTTGACCGCGTCGGGGGATTCGAAGTTGATTTTATCAACCTTGGCGAGGGCGAAGTAGCGCTCACCCTCCTTGGGGGCTTTGATTTCGCCGTCCACCGTGTCGCCGGTGCGCAAGGAGAAGCGGCGGACCTGGGCGGGGGAGACGTAGATGTCTTCCGGGCCGGGGAGGTAGTTGGCCTCCGGGTTGCGCAGGAAGCCGAAACCATCGGGGAGGATTTCGAGCGTGCCGTCGCCGCGGATGACCTGGTCATTCTCAGCGAAGGCCTTGAGGATGGCGAACATCATGTCCTGCTTGCGCAGGGAGGAGGCGTTCTCGACTTCCAGCTCTTCCGCGAGGTTGAGGAGGTCTGTCGGCGATTTGGCCTTGAGTTCGGCTAGATGCATGGGTGGTCCGATCGGGGGTGCGCGCCAGGCGGATGCTGGCGCAAAAAAGGGCGGCAGGGATGTTTGCAGGCTGAATACAGCCGCAGCGGCGCGAATGGCCTGGGCCGTTACATGAGGGTTTTGGTCCGCAACGTCAAGCTGGGGGCTGGCGAAAACAATGGTTTCAGGATTGGGGGAAATTGCCTAGACTGGCAGCATGAAAATTGCCCTCTACCAAGGCCCTGGCGCCGTTAATGATCCACCAGCCGCGTTTGCGCTCATGGAACGCAAGGCGGCGGAGGCCAAGGCGCGGGGCGCGGATGTGCTGCTGCTGCCGGAGATGTATATCTCGGGCTATAATATAGGGCCGGAGAATGCGCGCCGGTATGCGCTGACGGCGGCGGGGCTGGCGCCGGCGCGGCGGTTCGCCAAGGAGCAGGGTATTGCGCTGGCGTTCGGCTACCCGGAGCTGGTGGGCGAGCGTGTGGCGAATGCGGTTGTGCTGATCGGCCCGGATGGGGAGATTTTGCTCAACTACCGCAAGACGCATCTGTTCGGTGAGCTGGACCGCGCGATGTTCAAGGAGGTGGGCACGCAGTTTCCGGTGGCCAGGCTGGGCGGGTACACGGTTGGCCTGCTGATCTGCTATGACATCGAGTTCCCGGAGCCCGCGCGGCGGCTGGCGCTGGCGGGGGCGGATATCATACTGGTGCCGACGGCCTCGATGGAGCCGTATGACCAGGTGGCGCGGCATGTGATTCCGGCGCGCGCGTATGAGAACCAGGTGTATGTGGCCTATGCCAACCATAGCGGGCAGGATGACGGGCTGAGCTATATCGGGCTTTCCAGCATTTGCGGGCCGGATGGCAAGGTGCTGGCGCTGGCGGGCAGGGCTGAGGAGATGCTGCTGGCGGAGGTGGCGCCTGAACACCATGCGGCCGTGCGGCGGGCGGACCCGCTGCTGGCGGACCGCAGGCCGGCGTTATACGGGCCGCTGGCGGAGTAATTTAAGGTTTGCTCAAGGGGGCGAATGCTTTCATACTGCCCGGAAAACAGGAGGTGACGCCATGATTCTACAGGCTATTTTGGCCAATAAGCCGGCGGGATACGTTGCTGTGCCGCCGGATATGCGGATCAGCGCTGTGATTGCCGTGCTGGCGGAGAAGCATATCGGCGCGGTGCTGGTGGTGGGGCCGGAGAATGATCTGGTCGGCATATTGAGCGAGCGCGATGTTGTGCGCAGCCTCTCGGTGCGCGCCGCGGCGACGCTGTATCTGACCGCGGCGGAGTTGATGACACCCAACCCGGCCACCGTCTCGCGGGCGACCACGGTGGAGGAGGCGATGGAGCTGATGACCAACGGGCGGTTCCGGCATCTGCCGGTGCTGGAGAATGGCGGGCTGGTTGGCTTGGTGAGCATCGGCGATGTGGTGAAGGCGCGGATCGACCAGCAGAAATACGAGGTGGAGACGCTGCGGACCTATGTGGCGGGCGGCGTCTGAGCCATCGCTTTTTGCCGCCTCACGGGCGGCGGGGTGAGAATTTGGCGGCAGCTGGGTTGCGGGCGTGTCATTGACTCGGGCGCGGCTTAGGGTCTTTTCTGCGCGCGGATTTCAGGTAATGGCTGGTCATGCATAAGTTTCTTGTCAAATGTGATGAAGCGCTCAACGAGATTTCAGCGCAGGGGCGCTACCGGCGCTTTGTGGCGCTGGAAAAACTGGCGGACAGGTTTCCTTATTATTCAGTGACCATGGAGGGGCGCACGCGCGATATTCTCGTGTGGTCGTCCAATGATTATCTGGCCATGGGGACGGACCCGGTGGTGATTGAGGCTTCCATAGATGCCGCAAGGCGGATGGGAGCCGGTGCGGGGGGGACGCGCAACATCGCGGGTTCCTCGCCGCTGCATGTGGCGCTGGAGGAAGAGCTGGCGGATTTGCACGGCAAGGATGCGGCGCTGCTGTTCACCTCTGGCTATGTCTCGAACCAGGCGACGCTGGGCGCGATGCTGAACGCGCTGCCGGACTGGCATGTGTTCTCCGACGCGCAGAACCATAATTCGATGATTGTGGGGATAAAGGACGGGCGCAAGGCCAGCGTGCATGTGTTCAAGCATAACGATATGGCGGATCTGGAGCGCTTGCTGGCGGCGGCGCCGGAGGATGCGCCCAAGCTGATCGCGTTCGAGAGCGTGTATTCGATGGATGGCGATATCGCGCCGCTCAAGGAGATATGCGATCTGGCGGACAAGTATAACGCGCTGACGTATCTCGACGAGGTGCATGCGGTGGGCATGTATGGCGCGCATGGCGGCGGGGTTTCGGAGCGCGACGGGGTGGCGCACCGGATTACGATTATCGAGGGCACGCTGGCCAAGGGGTTTGGCTGCCACGGCGGGTATGTGACCGGCGATTTCAAGGTGCTGGATTATATCCGCTCGGTGGCGGCGGGGTTCATCTTCACCACCGCGCTGCCGCCGCCCACGGTTGCGGCGGCGCTCGCCTCGGTGCGGACGCTGAAGGCCGATTGCGCGCGCCGGGCCTTGTTGTTCGACCGGGCGGAGACGCTGAAGGCCAAATTCCGCGCGGCGGGGCTGCCGGTGATGGCGAGTTCCAGCCATATCGTGCCGCTGATGATCGGCGATGCGGCGAAGGCGACGATGGTTTCGATGCGGTTGATCCGCGAGTTCGGGATGTATGCGACGCCGATTAACTACCCCACCGTGGCGCGCGGGACGGAGCGGTTGCGCTTTACGCCGGGGCCCAAGCATACCGACGCCATGATGGATGATCTGGTGGCGGCGCTGCAAACGATTTTGCTGAGCGCGCCCGCCGTTACCGGCGCCTGAGCCGTGGAGCTTGGGCTTGGTGGCAAGGTTGTTCTTGTAACGGGCGGGTCCAAGGGGATTGGTCTTGCCTGTGCGCGCGGCTTTGCGGCCGAGGGGGCGCGGGTGGTGATATGCTCGCGCGGGCAGGAGAATATTGACGCGGCGCTGCGCGACTTGCCAGGCGCGGTGGGGTTTGCCGCGGATTTGACCGATGCGGCGGCGGCGGCCGCGCTGGTGGCGCGGGTGGAAGAGACGGTGGGGCCGGTTGATGTGCTGGTGAACAGCGCCGGGGCGGCGAAGCGGGCGCCGGTGGATGAATTGACCCCGGCCGCCTGGCGGGCGGCGATGGATGCCAAATATTTCAGCTACATTCATGTGATCGACCCGGTGATCAAGCGCATGGCGGCGCGCGGGGCGGGGGTGATTGTGAATGTGATCGGCAATGGCGGGAAGGTGCCAAACCCTATCCATGTCGCGGGTGGGGCGGCCAATGCCGCGCTGATGCTGGCGACCGCCGGGCTGGCCGGTGCCTATGCGGCGCGCGGCGTGCGGGTGGTGGGGGTGAACCCGGCAGGGACCGAGACCGAGCGGGTTGCCGAGGGGCTCAGGGCGGCAGCGCGGGGGGCTGGGGTGAGTTTCGAGGAGGCGCAGCGGCAGATGCTGGCGGGGATTCCCGTAGGGCGGCTGGCGCGGCCTGAGGAGATTGCCGATACGGTGGTGTTTTTGGCGTCGGCGCGGGCGGGTTATATCAGCGGTGTGAACTTGACGGTGGATGGCGCGGCGGCGCCGGTGGTTTTGTAAAAAATTCTGTTGCAAAACGGGACAGCCGCGATATGACTTTGCGCTGTTCTGAAAATCTGTAATAAATTTAACCTGCAGCGTAGCGCGGCCCAACGAGGTGGCGCGGCGCTGTGTGCCTAACAGATAAAAAAACCACCGGAGAGAAACACAATGAAACTTGCCAACCCCGCACCGCTCGGATTGTTTGGATTTGCGCTCACCACCTGGCTGCTCAGCCTGGTCAATACCGGGTTTTTGCCCGGAACGTCCGTACCTCTCGTGCTGGCGATGGCGTTTGCCTTCGGCGGGACGGCGCAGTTTTGCGCCGGGCTGATGGAGATGGCCAAGGGTAATACCTTCGGCTTTGTTGCGTTCTGCTCTTATGGCGCGTTCTGGTGGAGCTTTGCGCTGTTCGCGAAGTTTTTTGGCGCCGGTGTGCCGGGCGCGGCTGTTGGCTGGTATCTGATCGTGTGGGGCGCGTTCACCTTCGTGATGTGGATCGGCACGTTCGCGCTCAACCGCGCGCTGTTCCTGATTTTCCTGGCGCTGTGGCCCACCTTCTTCCTGCTCGGGCTGGCGCCGCTCACCGGTAATGCTGGGCTGACCACGCTGGGCGGGTATGGCGGGCTCATCACCGCGCTGCTGGCGTTCTATCTGGGCGCGGCCGATATCATCAACGAGACGCATGGCCGGACCGTGCTGCCGGTTGGGGCGCGTTCCTGAGACTTGTGACCCTGGGGGTGGTTCGCCACCCCCAGACCCGATTTTCAAGAAAGAAGAAAAATGAGCGATTATCCCAGGCTGTACACGCAATGGCGGGAAGCACCGGAAGCCTACTGGGCGCAGGCGGCGGAGCTGATTGACTGGGACAAGGCGCCGGAGCGGATATTTGATGGCGCGAGAGGGCCTTATGGCACCTGGTTTCCCGATGCGTGGCTAAATACATCGTATAATTGCCTGGACCGCCATGTGGCGGCGGGACGCGGCGCAAATACCGCGCTGATATGGGATTCGCCCATGGAGGGGCGGATTGAACACATTACCTATGCGCAGGCGCTGGGACGGGTTGAGAAAATCGCCGGGGCGCTGGCGGCGCTCGGCGTCGCCAAGGGCGACCGGGTTGTCGTGTATATGCCGATGGTGCCCGAGGCGGTGTTTGCCATGCTTGCCTGCGCGCGGCTGGGGGCGATCCACTCCATGGTGTTTGGCGGGTTTGCCGCGCCGGAACTGGCGGCGCGCATCAGCGATGCCCAGCCGAAAGTGGTGATTGCGGCCTCCTGCGGGTTGGAGCCGGGGCGGGTGGTTGCCTACAAGCCGATGCTGGATGCGGCGCTGGCGCTCTCGGCGCATAAACCGGCGGCGTGTTTGATATTTCAGCGCGCGGCGGGCCGGGCGGAGTTGGTGGCGGGGCGGGATTTTGATTTCGCGGAGGCCGAGCGGGCCGCGGCGCCGCATGGGCCGGTGAGCGTGGAGGGGGCGCATCCGCTGTATATCCTCTACACCTCCGGCACGACCGGACGGCCGAAGGGCGTGGTGCGCGACAACGGCGGGCATGCGGTGGCGTTGGCGCAGAGCATGAAAATCATATTCGACGCCGGGCCGGGCGAGGTGGTCTGGGCGGCGGCGGATGTGGGCTGGGCCGTTGGGCATTCGTATCTGGTGTATGCGCCGCTGCTCGCTGGCGCGACCACCATCATGTATGAGGGCAAGCCGACCGGGACGCCCGATGCCGGGGCATTCTGGCGCGTGGCCGCGCAGCATAAGGCGAAGGTGTTGTTCACCGCGCCGACGGCGCTGCGGGCGATCAAGCAACAAGACCCGGAGGGGACGTTTATTCCCAAATATGACCTCTCGGCGATGCGCGCGTTGTTTCTGGCGGGCGAGCGGTGCGACCCGCCGACGGCGATGTGGATCGAGGGGCTGCTGGGCAAGCCGGTGATCGATAATTATTGGCAGACGGAGACCGGCTGGCCGATTACGGCGCGGTTTTTGGGCCTGGGGCTGACGCCGTTCAAGCCTGGTTCGGGCGGGCGGCCATCGCCGGGGTATGATATCGTGCCGCTGGATGAGAACGGCGAGCCGGTGGCGGCGGGGAGCACGGGGAATTTATGCATCCGCCTGCCGATGCCGCCGGGCTGCGGGCCGACGCTGTGGCAAAATGACGATGGGTACCGGGCGGCGTATCTCACCGCGTTTGCGGGCTGGTACAAGACCGGGGATGCCGGGATGGTGGATGCGGATGGCGATGTGTGGGTGATGGGGCGGACGGATGATATCATCAACGTCGCCGGGCACCGGCTCTCCACCGGGGCGATGGAGGAGGTGCTGGCGATGCACAGGGATGTCGCGGAATGCGCGGTGATCGCCAAGGCGGATGCGCTGAAGGGGGAGATCCCCTACGGGCTGGTGGTGCTGAAGGCCGGGGCTGAGCGGGAGGCCGCGGTGATCGAGAAGGAGCTGATCGCGCTGGTGCGCGAGAAGATCGGCCCGGTGGCGGCGTTCCGCGATGTGATGGTGGTGCAGCGGTTGCCGAAAACGCGCTCGGGCAAGATTTTGCGCGCGACGATCCGCAAGATCGCCAACGGCGAGACGGTGAGCGTGCCGGGGACGATCGAGGATGCGAGCGTGCTGGAGCAGATTTCGGCGGCGTTCGGGCGGTAGGGGCATGCCAGCTGGCGCTGGCATGCCGAAGCGGGCGCGGTTTCAGACGTTGAAGCGGAAGAGCAGTACGTCGCCGTCTTTCACCACATAGTCGCGGCCTTCGATGCGCAGCTTGCCGGCCTCGCGCGCGCCGGATTCGCCTTTATAGGCGATGTAGTCTTCATAAGCGGTGGTTTCGCAGGCGATGAAACCGCGCTCGAAATCGCCATGGATGACGCCGGCGGCGCCCGGGGCCTTGGTGCCCCTGGTGATGGTCCAGGCGCGGGTTTCCTTCGGCCCGACGGTGAAATAGGTGATCAGGCCGAGCAGGGCGTAGCCGGCGCGGATGATGCGGTCGAGCCCGCTGTCTTCCAGGCCGAGATCGGCGAGGAAGGAGGCGCGGTCTTCTTCCGGCAACTGGGCGACTTCGGATTCGATGGCGGCGGAGACGACGACGCTGAGCGCGCCGGCGGATTTGGCCATCTCTGCGACGCGGGCGGATTGGGCGTTGCCGGTGGCGGCCGAGGCTTCCTCGACATTGCAGACATAGAGCACCGGCTTGGCGGTGAGCAGGTTGAGGCGCTTGGCGTCCTCGGCGTTTTCGGCGCTGATGGCGGTGCGGGCGGGCTGGCCGGATTCCAGCGCGGCGAGGATCGGCTCCATGAGGGCGGCATCAATGGCGGCCTGACGGTCGTTCTTGGCGCGTTTCTGCAGGGCGGGGAGGCGCTTTTGCAGGGATTCGAGATCGGCCAGCATCAGCTCGGTCTCAACCGTTTCGGCATCGCGGATGGGGTCGACGCTGCCTTCGACATGGGTCACGTCGTCATCTTCGAAGCAGCGCAGCACGTGCACGATGGCGTCCACCTCGCGGATGTTGGCGAGGAACTGGTTGCCGAGGCCCTCGCCCTTGGAGGCGCCGCGGACCAGGCCCGCGATGT
>JAJZCG010000052.1 GCA_021846225.1 Pseudomonadota bacterium
TTATAATATCAACGCCGACACGGCGGCCGGGGCGATCGCCGGCGCGCTGAACGCCAACCGGCTGCTGATGCTCACCGATGTTCCCGGTGTGCTGGACAAGAACAAGAAGCTGATGCCGGATTTATCACTGGGGCAGGTCCAGGCGCTGATCGCCGATGGCACCATCTCGGGCGGGATGATCCCGAAGGTGGAGACCTGCGTGGAGGCCGTCACGCTCGGGGTTAAAGGGGCGACCATCCTCGATGGCCGTGTGCCGCATGCGCTGCTGCTGGAGCTGTTCACCGATGGCGGTATCGGGACGATAATCCACAAATAGCCGTGGTGCCAGGGGGCAAAACCCCCTGGCCGTGCCGCCGCTTTTACATCCCGCCCGGATAGTTGGGACCGCCAGCCCCCTCGGGGACGACCCAGTTGATGTTCTGGGTGGGGTCTTTGATGTCGCAGGTTTTGCAGTGGACGCAGTTTTGCGCGTTGATCTGCAGTTGCGGGTTGCCTTTGTCCTCGCCGGTGATCTCGTACACGCCGGCCGGGCAATAGCGGGTCTCCGGGCTGGCGTATTCATTATAGTTGACGCTGATGGCCTTGCTGGCATCGAGCAGGGTGAGGTGGGCCGGCTGGTTTTCCTCGTGGTTGGTGTTGGAGAGGAAGACGGAGGACAGCCGGTCGAAGGTGAGCTTGCCGTCGGGTTTGGGGTAGTCGATCGGCTGGCAGTCCTTGGCTTTTTTGAGCTGCAGGTGGTCGGCGTGGTTTTTCAGGGTCCAGGGGGCCTTGCCGCGGAAGATGTAGGTGTCGATGGCGGCGTTGATCATGCCGCCATAAAACCCCCATTTGGCGAAACCGGGGCGCACATTGCGCACGCTGTGCAGCTCGGGCCAGACCCAGCTGGCTTCCAGCATGGTGGCGTAGGCGGTGACTTCGTCAGGGCGCTCACCGGCGAGTGCCTCGGCGATGGCTTCGGCGGCGACCATGCCGGATTTCATCGCGGTGTGGCTGCCTTTGATCTTGGGCACGTTAAGGGTGCCCGCGGCGCAACCAATGAGCACGCCGCCGGGGAAGGTGAGTTTCGGCAGGGACTGGAAGCCGCCCTCATTGAGCGCGCGTGCGCCGTAGGAGATGCGCTTGGCGCCCTCGAAGAACGGCGCGATGGCCGGGTGGGTTTTTAAGCGCTGCATTTCCTGGAAGGGCGAGAGATAGGGATTTTTGTAGTCCAGCCCGACGACGAAGCAATAGGCCATGAGGTTTTCGCCGAAGAAGTAGATGGCCGAGCCGCCGTAGGTGTCAGACTTTAAGGGCCAGCCGACGCTGTGGATGGTGAGACCCTTTTTGAAGTGCTCGGGTTTGACTTCCCAGAGTTCCTTGATGCCGATGCCGTAGGTCTGGGGGTCGTTTTTGGCGTTGAGGCCGAATTTGGCCATCAACTGTTTGGAAAGCGAGCCGCGGCAGCCTTCGGCGAAGATTGTATAGGTGGCGCGCAGCTCCATGCCGCGCTGGAAATTGCCGGTGGGCTCACCGTCCTTGCCGATTCCCATGTCGCCGGTGGCCACACCCGCGACGCGCTCACCATCGAAGAGGAGCTCCGCCGCGGCAAAACCGGGGTAGATCTCCACGCCGAGTTCTTCCGCCTGCTGGCCGAGCCAGCGCACCACATTGCCGAGCGAGACGATGTAGTTGCCGTGGTTCTCCATGGTCGGGGGGGTGAGGGGCGAGGTGTAAGCCTTGGCCGCGGTGAGATACATGAAGCGATCTTCGGACACCGGGGTGGCGAGCGGGATCAGCGACGGGTCGCATTCGGGGAAGAGCTCCAGCAAGGCGCGGGGTTCGAGTACCGCGCCGGAGAGGGTGTGGGCGCCGATCTCCCCGCCTTTCTCCACCACGCAGACGGAAAGCTCCGGGTTGATCTGCTTGAGCTTGATGGCGGCGGATAGGCCGGCAGGGCCGGCGCCGACCACCAGGACGTCGAACTCCATCGCCTCGCGCGGTTCCATCTGGTCTGACATCTCGTTACCTCCTGTTGTGCTGGGAGTCGTATAAGGAAACTTGTTAGCTTGCGTAAAGTCTCGGCCGTGAGGCTGCCAGCCGGAAAAGGGTTAAAATCATATTGGCGGTTATTTCAATCGCGGGAGGTATGGTTAAGTATGGATATATGAATTTGATCGAGGCGCTGCGCCTGCAAGTGGAGTGGGGGGCTGACGAGGCGCTGCTGGATGCGCCGCAGGACCGGCGCGCGCCCGCGCCCGCCGCCTCTGCCGGTGCGCCCGCGCAGGCGGGGCGGGTTCATGCCCCCCGCCATGTTGCGCGCCATGCCACGGTGTTGCCCGCCGGACCGGCACAGGCGGCGAAAGTGGCGGAGGGTTGCGAGAGCCTGGAAGCCTTGCAGGCCGCCTTGGCGGGATTTACCGGCTGCGCCCTGCGCGATACCGCGACGCAGCTGGTCTTTGCCGATGGCGCGGCGGATGCGCGGCTGGTGGTGGTGGGTGAGGCGCCGGGCGCGGAGGAAGACCGCGCGGGCCGGCCGTTTGTGGGGCCGGCCGGGCAACTGCTGGATAAAATGCTGGGCAGCATCGGGCTGGAGCGCGCCGCGGTGCGCATTATCAACACCGTGCCGTGGCGCCCGCCGGGCGACCGGCCGCCAACCGAGGCCGAGGTGGCTCTTTGCCTCCCGTTTCTGCTGCGCCATATCGCCCTGGTGCGGCCGCGCGCACTGCTGTTGCTGGGCGCGGTGGCGGCCAGGGCGGTGCTGCCGGAGCCGGAGCGCGGGCTGGGGATAAGGCGGCTGCGCGGCGCGTGGCGGCAGGTGGAAATACCGGGGCTGGCGGCGCCGGTTGCGTGCCTTCCGAGCTACCATCCGGCGTATTTGCTGCGCATGCCCTCGGCCAAGGCGGAGGCGTGGCGCGACTTGTTGCAGCTGCGAGAATTTTTGGAATCGCTACCCGCCCAGGGTTAAATTGCGCTAATATCACGAAATCGTGATCTGAGAGTCGGGGTGTAACCCCTGGAAACTGCTAAAAACGTCTCGTGCGATGAGAAACGTCTCGCTGGTAGGTCTTGCGTCACAGGGGGTGACTGTGTAGGGAGTTTTCCCATGCGAGGAGCCCTCAACATGCTCTCCCGCCTGAACGTCACCCGGCTCGCTTTGGCCACGGTGTCAGTTTTTGCCCTCGGGCTCGTGGTCCCCACGAGTGCGGCGGCGAAGTCCTCTGATTGGGGACAAGGTACGGGACCGATGCCGCCCCCCTCAGCGCCCGCCAGCGCAACAGGCGGGGAGACTGTCGCTTATGCGGTGCCGCGTAACGCCCCCTCTCCTGACGTTGAAATCGTATTGCCTGAACCACTGCCGCCGAGCGCCGTGGCGATGTATCAGCGCATTCTCGCGGCCCAGTCGGCCGGAGCGTTCAGCGAGGCGGACCGGCTGATCAGCCGGTTGGACGATCCCACTTTGGTGGGGCCGGTTCTGGCGCAGCGGTATCTGAGCAACAATTATATCACCAAGCCGGCTGAACTGCTGGCCTGGTACGCGCAATACAGCAGCCAGCCGGAGGCGCCGGATATTTACGCGCTGATGCAGCACAAACTGCGCGCGGACCAGATGCCGCCGGCCCCCGTGGTCGCGCTGCTGCCGGAAGCCACAATTACCGCAGGCGCCGCGGCGCGCCCGGTTTCCGCGCCGGACAGCTACAGCTGGCACCGCCAGTTCATGTCCGGCATCCAGGCCTGGGAAAAGGGCGATCTGAGCGCCGCCGCCACGGCTTTTGACAGCTCGGCCGCAATGGCCGGAATTTCCAGTGACGAGCGCGCCGCCAGCCAGTTCTGGGCGGGGCGCGCCGCGCTGCGGATGCAGCAGCCGGAGGCTTATCTTAACTGGCTGCACCAGGCGGCATGGTCGGGCGATACGTTCTACGGCATGCTGGCCGGGCGCCTGCTGGGCCAGGGCTTTGGCCCCACCGGCATCGCCGCGACGCTGACGGAAGCCGATATCACCGCTGTGGACGCGACCCCTGACGGGCATCTGGCCTTCGCCTTGTTGCAGATTGGCGCGGATAACCAGGCGGCGGTGGCGTTGCGCGCGCTCTGGCCGCAGATTCAAGCCAATCCAGCCCTCGGCCGGGCCGTGATGGCGGTGGCCGCCCGCGCCGGGCTGGTGGATGTGACCATCGCCATTGCCAGCCAGCTGCCAAATCCGGTTGATGAGATTGCGGGCGCGCGCCTGCCGCTGCCGGCCCTGCATCCGGATGGCGGATTCACGGTTGACCCGGCGCTGGTCTATGCGGTGGCGCGCACGGAATCGGGCTTCAACGAGACGGCCGTTTCGCGCTGCGGCGCGCGCGGGCTGATGCAGCTTATGCCGGTCACGGCCTCCTATGTCCGCCGGCAGGAGGGGGTGAGCGGCTCGCTGGACAACCCTTCGGCCAATCTTGCCCTGGGGCAGGGATATATCCGCTATCTGGGCGCGCAGCCGGGGATTAAAGGCAATCTGCTGGCAATTCTGGCCAGCTACAATGCCGGGCCGAATGCCGCCGCCGGGTGGACCTCGCAGGATGAAGGCGACCCGCTGCTCTTTATCGAGAACATTCCCAACGATGAAACCCGCCGCTTCGTGCGCCAGGTGATGGCTGACAGCTGGCTGTACGCCGAGGAGATCGGGCTGAAGCCGGAGAGCCTGGACCAGCTGGCGGAAGGGGATTTTCCTACGTTGAACCAGAATTTTTATACCGCGGCGGCGAACTGAGCTATGCCCGGGATTGACGAGAGCCGGGTTTTTCTGCCCGTGAACATCGCGGTGGCCACTATTTCGGACACGCGGACGGCGGCGAACGACACCTCAGGCGACACGCTGGCCGCGCGCGTTGTGGCAGGTGGGCATGTGCTGGCGGCGCGCGCGATTATCCGCGACGATGCCGATGCCATCGAGATGCAGCTGCGCGGCTGGATCGCGGACCCGGCGGTTGACGTGATCATCACCACCGGGGGGACCGGCATAACCGGGCGGGATGTAACGCCCGAGGCGTTCGCGCGCGTGCTGGAGAAAACAATTGAAGGGTTTGGCGAGCTGTTTCGCATGCTCTCCTACCAGAAGATAGGCACCTCCACCATGCAGTCGCGCGCGCTGGGCGGGGTGGCAAGCGGCACCTACATGTTCGCTTTGCCCGGCAGCACCGGCGCGGTGAAGGACGGCTGGGACGATATTTTGCGCTACCAGCTGGATTCGCGGCATCGCCCCTGCAATTTGGTGGAGCTGATGCCGCGGCTGAAGGAACATCTGCCGGGTTAGGCTCCCGCGCGCCGGGCGATGATTCTTGGCTGGCGGATGGGCTCAGCCCTTGTAAGCCGGACAGGAGCACCAAAATCAGTAGCTGTGCCGAGTGTGAGAGCGGCCCGAGGCGGTGCAGGGTGCTGGCAAGAGCAGCTGTGCCGCCGTAGGCCGGAGGCATCAGCCGTTACAATCTCGTGATGATCAGCGCCGCGCGGAGCGCAGGGCGAAGCTCGAGGAATTAGTCCTTTCCGATGCGCCTGCCGGTGGCATCCACCACGGCTTGCCCGTCCTCCTTGGTGAAGCTGCCTTGCTGCGGGGCGGGCAGCAGTTCCAGCACCACTTCTGAGGGGCGGCAGCTTCTGGTGCCCTTGGGAGTGACAACCACGGGGCGGTTGAGCAGGAGCGGGTGCGCGGCGATGGCGTCAAGAATCGTGTCATCGGCCACATCGGCGTTGAGGCCAAGCTCGGCTGCGCGTGCTTCCTTCTCGCGCAGCAGCGCGCGTGCGCCGCCCGCCTGTTTGGCCAGAGCCGCCAGCTCGGCGCGGCTGGGCGGGGTTTTCAGGTATTCAATCACCACGGGTTCGATACCGGCGTTGCGGATCATCGCCAGCGTGTTGCGCGAGGTGCCGCAGGCGGGGTTATGGTAGATGGTGACGGACATGGCGGGGCTTTCAGGTGGCGCAGGGCTGCTCTGGCGGAAAATATTGAGCCGCTTTTAATATAGTCCGCCGAGGGATTTATCGATGGCCGAAGGCGCGGGCGCGGCTGGCGCACCCGGCGTGGCTGGCGCACCCGGCGTACCCGGCGTACCCGGCGTACCCGGCGTGGCTGGCGTACCCGGCGTTCCGGCGGCGGGGGTAAGGCTATCGGTGCCGCCGAGCAGGCTGTTGTTTGCCTGGGCGCCCGGGGTCTGCCCAGGTTTGAAGGCTTCGCTCACCATGGTGCCGCTGGGCTCGGGCACTTGTTGCAGGGTCATACCGGCGGGGGCGGGGAAATCCATATCCGGCTGGTTGGCGAGGGCCACCTTCATGTATTCGTTCCAGATAGGCCCGCAGACATTGCCGCCGGTCTGGTTGTTGCCCAGGCTGGCTGGGGTGTCGTAGCCAACCCAGCAGCCGGTGAGCACGCCGGGGGTAAAGCCGATGAACCATGCGTCGTTGAAATTATTCGTGGTGCCGGTCTTGCCGGCCACCGGCTGGCTTATCCCCTCCACGGCGGGGACGCCGGTGCCGCGCAGCACCACGCCCTTCATCATGGTGAGCATCTGAAACACGGAATCAGGATCAGCCAGCTGCGCGCCGGAGTAGTCGACGATGGGCGGCTGCGAGGGGTCACCGTTGGTGCAGTTGTCGCAACTTTGGTTTTGCGCCTGGTAGAGCACCTTGCCGTCCGGGCCGGTGACACTGTCGATCAGCGAGGGCTGCACCTGCCGGCCGTATTCGTCGAGCGTGGCGTAGGCGGCGGCCATTTTCCACAGTGTGGTGTCGATCGCGCCGATCGCGGAGGGGTAATAAGGGGGCATATGGTCGATGATGCCGAAGCTCTGGAAGGTTTGCGCGATGTTATCCAGGCCGATCTGGCGGGCCAGATGCAGGGTGGCGAGGTTGAGCGACTGCTCCAGCGCGTGGAAAATAGGCACCGGGCCCTGAAAACTGTCCTCGTAGTTGCCGGGGCGGTAGGTGGTGCCGTTGGACATTTGCTGCACGAAGGGGGCGTCCAGCACCGGGGCGTCAGGCTGTAAGCCCTGCTCCATGGCGGTGAGGTAGACCAGCGGCTTCACCGAGGAGCCGGGCTGGCGCTGCGCCTGGATTACCCGGTTGAAGGGGCTGATGTCGTGGCTCCAGCCGCCGACCATGGCGAGCACGCGCCCGGTGCGCGGGTCCATGGAGATCAGCGCGCCCTGGACCTTGGGGATCTGTTCCAGCGCCAGGGTCTTGCCGCCGGAGACCATGATGATGTCGCCGGGGTGCAGAATGCTGGCGACATCGCTGGTATGTGTCCAGCGCATGTTCTGCAGGGGCAATGTGCCGGTTCTGGCCGTGTTGCTGAGCGGATCGGCAAAACCGACGCGGGCCGCGCCGCCATCCGCCGTCAGCACGATGCCAAGCCGCCAGTTGTGGCGCATGCCCGGCGGTGTTGCCTGTTTGGCCAGATCCGCCCGCCAGTTGGTTGCCAGGGCGGGGTCATCCACATGGGCCACGAGACCGTGCCAGCCGCCGTAGATGCGGTCGTAATGCTCCAGCCCGTTGCGCACCGCCGTGGTGGCGGCGGTCTGCAGGGTCTGGTCCAGGCTGGTATGCACGATCAGCCCGCCCTGGTTCACCGCATCGGCGCCGAAGCGCTGGGTGAGGTCGGCTTTCACGGCGTCCGCGAAATAGCCGTCGCCGCCGCTGGCGGCCGGACCGGTGCTGCCGGCATGGGGCAGCAGGGGCTCGGCGGTGGCGGTGTCAGCCTGGGCCTGGGTGATGGCGCCATCCGCCAGCATGCGCCCGATGATGAAATTGCGCCGGGTCAGCGCGTCCTGCGGGTGGAAAAAGGGATCGTAATTGGTCGGCGCCTTGGGCAAGGCCGCCAGCGAGGCCGCCTGCGCGATGTCCAGCTGGCTCAGGGGCTTGTTGAAATAGGTCTGCGCCGCGGCGGCGATGCCGAAGGTGTTGTGGCCCAGGTCAACCTCGTTGAGGTAGAGTGTGATGACCTGCTGCTTGGTCATCACCTGGCTCACGCGCATCGCCAGCAGCACTTCCTTGATTTTGGTGGCAAAGGTGATGTGGTTGTCGAGGAGCATGTTCTTCACCACCTGCTCGGTGATGGTGGAGGCTCCCTGCGGCCGGCGCCCGCTGCCCATGCGGGCGATATCGGTCAGCGCCGCGCGCATGATCGCGAGCGGGTTGACCCCCGGTTCCACCCAGAACATCCGGTCCTCGGCGGAAATGAACGCCTGCGCCACCAACGGCGGGATCTGGTCGTAAGGCACATAGATGCAATGCTGCCCGCCGATTTCCGAGACGAGATGGAAATCATCCGAATAGACGCGGCTTTCCAGCGGCGGGGTGTAGGTTTTCAGGGCCTCCACGCTGGGCAGCCCGGCGCTGAACACGAGAAAGGCGCCTGCCCCGGCGATAACGGCGGCAATGGCGCCCAGAAATACCAGGCGGTACAGGCTGGTGACGAAAAAGCGGATGACCCGGCGCAAAAGACCTGGTTTTTGCGGGCCTTTGCCCGCGCCGCGCGGGGGGGCGGGCTTGCGCGGCGGCTGGCGCGGCGGCTCCCGGCGTGCAGGGCTTAAGCGTTCACCGGCGCTGAAGGAATCTCTTGAGTCGGGCATAGGCGGCTCCTTAGCACTCCAGTTTCGCGCCTGCGAGGATGCTTTGAATAAAATTGCGGCAACAATTTACCTGCAATTGCGCGGGCAAGCGGTTAGCCGGCCACCTGCCGGCCGGCGAAATGCACAAAATATGTGTCGATGGCGAGGGTGATCCGCCGGACCAGCAGCGCGCGTTGCCAGGGGCTGCGCAACCGGGCCTCATCCAGCGGATTGGTCAGGCAGCCCATTTCCAGCAGCGTGCTCGGGGTGGAGGGGTCGCGCAGCACCGCGAAATTGGCGCTGCGCTGCGGGTCCGGCAACAGGGGGATTACGCCGCGGAACGAGGTTGCCAGATCCTGCGAAAAGGTTGCCGAGCCGAGCTTGGTCGCGCGCGACTCCAGGCTGGCCAGAATTCCCGCCACCTGTGGCGAAACCCCGGCCATCGGCGTTCCCGCCGCATCGGCGCTGTTTTCGTCATTGGCGATGCTGGCCGCCAGCTTGTCGGAGGCGGTGTTGGAGAGCGTGAAGATCGAGGCGCCGCGCAGATCGGGGGTGGGCAGGTGGTCGCAATGGAGGGACAGGAACAGATCGGCCTTGGCGGCCACCGCATCGGCGACACGCTGCTCCAGCGGGATGAATACATCGCGCATGCGGGTCATCCTCACGCGATACCGCCGGGTGGCGAGCAGGCTTTCATGCAGGGCCAGCCCGGTGGCCAGGGTGATGGTCTTCTCGAACACGCCGTCAGGGGCGATGGCCCCAGGGTCGTGCCCGCCGTGGCCGGGGTCGAGCATCACCAACGGCAGGGCGTGCGGCGCGCGGGTTGTTGCGCGCGCGGGCATACCACCGGCCAGCGCCCCGGCGGTGAGGCCAAAAGCGAGTTGGGCAAGGCGGCGTCGGCTCAGGCAATTCACGCACATGATACAGGTTGCTGACCACAAGGTTTGCGGGCGCACTTAGCGTGAGCTCTCCGGTTTTGTCCACGACAGATTGAAAACATGAGGTTTTCCGCCCGCTTCCGCCCGCCGGATTCTTCTTCGTCCGGCATCTTGCGGTAGGGGGGCGGGTTCAGCTATAGGGTCTCGCGACGGAGTGTAGCTCAGCCTGGTTAGAGTACTGTGTTCGGAACGCAGGGGCCGGAGGTTCGAATCCTCTCACTCCGACCATTTTCAATGGTCCCGTAAAATTCAATCATATCGCGGTGGCGGTTGATGCCCCGCGCGGTTTTGCCTTGCGCTGGGGCGTTGTGCCGGCGCCAGATCCCATGCAACTATCCCCGCAGTCCATTCCGCTGAATGGAAAACATCCAATGGGGGAAAGCATGTCAGCGAGCGTACAAGAAGATTTTCGACGAGCCCGCAATGTCGTTATCGCGGCATATCTGGGATGGACGCTCGATGCGTTCGACTTTTTCATTCTGATTTTCACGTTTGACGATGTGGCCAAAACCTTTGGCGTATCGGTCTCGTCCATTACCCTGGCGATTACGCTGACCCTCGCGACCCGCGCGGTGGGCGCCTTCATCTTCGGCCGTCTTGCCGATAAATACGGCCGCAAGCCGGTGCTGATGCTGGTCATCTTCCTCTACTCCCTGTTTGAGGCGGCCACCGGCTTTGCCTGGTCCTTTGCTTCCTTCCTCGCGATTCGCACCTTGTTCGGCGTGGCGATGGGCGGGGAATGGGGCGTTGGCAGCTCCTTGGCGATGGAGACGATCCCCCAACGCTGGCGCGGCTGGGTTTCGGGGCTGTTGCAGGCGGGCTATCCCTCCGGCTACTTCCTCGCCACGCTGCTGTTTGGTTTTGCGTATCATTCCCTCGGCTGGCGCGGCATGTTTTTCGTCGGCGCCGCCCCGGCCCTGCTGATTTTCTTCATCAACAGCCAGATCGAGGAAAGCCCGGCCTTCAGCAAGATCAAGACCGGACCGAAAATCTCCATCTGGAACGTGCTGCGCAAGAATGCCAAGCTCGCGGTTTACGGCGTGGTGATGATGACGGCGTTCAATTTCTTCTCGCACGGCACGCAGGATATCTATCCCAAGCTGTTCCTGGCCAAGCAGATGCATTTCAACCATGCCACGCTCACCGATATTGTGCTGCTCTATAACCTGGGCGCGATTCTGGGTGGTGTTGCGTTTGGCTGGCTCAGCCAGCAGATCGGCCGGCGCTACGCGATCATCGGCGCCTGCGTGCTTTCGCTGCTGGTGCTGTATTTCTGGGCGGAAGGCACATCGGCGCTGGAAGTCGGTATCGCCGCGTTCCTCATGCAGTTTGCCGTGCAGGGAGCCTGGGGGGTGGTGCCGGTGCATCTCAACGAGCTGTCCCCGGCGGAAATCCGCGGCACTTTTCCCGGCTTTATCTATCAGCTGGGCAATTTCATCGCCTCGGTGAACGCGCCGCTCCAGGTTGGCATCGCGATGCAGCACGGCGGCGACTACGGCTACGCGCTGATGCTGGTGGCGGGCAGCGTCGCGGTGGTGCTCATCTTGATGATGCTCTTCGGCCCGGAGGCGCGCAATGTCTCCATGGCCACGACGTCCGAGACTTGATGCGGAGCCGGCTCGCGGTGGCGGGCCGGCGCGTTTCCCACGGGCGGGTTGATGCCTGCAACCATATGTTCGCCATGCATGACAGCGGTGCAAGCTGCCCTGGGGACGCTGCTCAATTTCACCCGTCGCGGCACGGGGGATTCTCCGGGCGGCGCCGCAGGTTCAGAAGAACGCTTGTTCAGCCTGGGCGTATTGGTTCCGGCCGCCGCCCGGCTGTGGTCTGGTTGCGGGCCGTTTGGCCGATCGGCTGCAACGGACAGGGACAAATGACAACCAGGGGTATTTTTTGATATGGATCAAGGCCGCGTTCCTTGTTAAGGTTTGGCCATGGCAATCTTACATGAGCTTTCGGAGTTCCGCCGCCCGGTAGCAATCAATCTCGCGAATCGGCCTACGCCTGCGAATTGCGAGGATTGCGGCGCGCGCCAAAACGGGTTGTGTGAGGCGTTGACCGAAGATGAGCTCGCGTTTCTGGCCCGCTCGGCGCAGCGCATAACCCTGGCTCCCGGCACGGTGTTCGTCGAAGAGGGCGAGAAGGCGGCCTATTTCTACAATATAAACCATGGCAACGTGCGGTTGTTTAAATCCTTGCCTGATGGCCGCCGCCAGATCACCGGTTTCTCCGGGCCGGGGCATTTTCTGGGGCTTGCCGCGGGCGAGAACAACGCCTTCTCCGCCGAGGCGATGGATGGCGTGAAGCTCTGCCGCTTCAGCCGCGCCAGTCTGATGGCGGTGTTCGAGGAGTTGCCGGTGCTCGAGCGTAAGCTGCTCGGCGTGGCGATGCATGAGCTGGTGCTGGCGCAGCAGCAGATGCTGCTGCTCGGGCGCAAGACCGCGATTGAACGGATCGCCAGCTTTCTGCTCTCCTGGGCGGTGCGTCTGGAAATATGCCCCGCTGGCGGGTTGCCCGCGGCCAATTCCGTGCTGAAACTACCTCTCTCCCGCACTGACCTTGCGGATTACCTGGGGCTGACGATCGAGACCGTGTCGCGCTCGCTCAGCCAGCTTAAGCGCGATGGAATGATCGACATTCCCAACATCCACGAGATTATCCTGCTCCGTCCGCGCACTCTCTCGGAAATCGCCGAAGCCGCAGTTTGATCTGCGTCATGGCGCCTCACCGGCCGGCCTGGGATGATCCGTTCATATAATGGAGGATATCATGAAGGTTGCCGAGCTGATGAATAAAAATGCTGTTTCTGTGCGGCCTTCGACGGCTGTGGCCGATGCCGCGCGGATCATGCTGGCGAATCGGCTCACCGGTCTGCCCGTGCTCGATGACGCGGGCAAGCTGGTTGGCATTGTCAGCGAGGGGGATCTGCTGCGCCGCGCCGAGATCGGCACCGATGGCAAGCAGGCCGGCTGGCTGAAGACGTTTCTGCTGCCCTCCACTGTCGCGGCTGATTATGTCGCCACGCATGCCCGCCATGTCAGCGGGGTGATGACGCATAATCCGGTGTTCGTGACCTCGGATACGGAGCTGGCCGAAGCGGCGGAGCTGATGCTGCGTAAACATATCAAGCGCCTGCCGGTGCTCGATGACGGCAAGCTGAGCGGCATGATCAGCCGTACCGACCTGCTGCGCATCCTGGCCCGCAAGCTGATCGAGACACCGGAGAACACCAGTGACGAGGCGATCAGCAATTACATCCGCGCCGAGCTGGAGCATGCCCGCTGGGCGCCCAAATCGGGCATCCGTGTCAGGGTGGATGACAAGAAGGTGACGCTGGAGGGCACTATTTTCAGCGATGAGGAGCGCCAGGCGGTGGTGGTGATCGCAGAGAACGCGCCGGGGGTGAAAGAGGTCGAGGACAAGCTGCTGTTCGTCGATCCGGCTTCGGGCATGGCGTTTCCCGCGCCGTAAAGTTTTTCACCGGCGGGCGGGGTTGCAAGAAATTCGTCGCTCGTTGCTTGTGAGCGCCGGACATAGTTGCTACAGCCTCCCGCACGGTCGGAGCGTAGCGCAGCCTGGTAGCGCATCAGTCTGGGGGACTGGGGGTCGTGGGTTCGAATCCCGCCGCTCCGACCAATTCAGCTCCATGAATTTTAATACGGGCGGGTTTGCATGAGCGAGGCGTTGCGCGTTCGCGGATTGAGCAAATCCTTCGCCCGGCCGGTCATCGCGGGGCTCGACCTCAGCATCGCGCCGGGTGAGTTTTACGCGTTGCTGGGGCCCAACGGGGCGGGCAAAACCACCACATTGCGGATGATCGCGGGGCTGATGCGCCCTGATGCGGGCAGCGTTTGCGTGTTCGGGCGCGATGTGCTGGCCGACCCGCTGGGGGCCAAGGCGATCATGGCATGGCTGCCCGATGAGCCGCTGCTCTACGACCGGCTGAGCCCGATGGAATATCTCGAATTCGTCGCCGGGCTGTGGCGGGTGGAACCGGCGCTGGCCAAAAGCCGGGCCGAGGAGCTGCTGGAGACGCTGGGGCTGTGGGCGCACCGGTTTGAGCGTTGCGAGGGGTTCTCGCGCGGGATGAAGCAGAAGACCGTGCTGGCGGGGGCGTTGATCCACGAGCCGCGGTTTCTGCTGTTGGATGAGCCCTTCACCGGGCTGGATGCTGCCTCCACCCGGCTGGTGAAGGAGATACTCCAGGCGCGTGTGCGGGCGGGGGCGGCGGTTATACTCACCACGCATATCCTGGATACCGCCGAGCGGCTGGCCGCGCGCATCGGGATAATCGCTGGCGGGCGGCTGCTGGCGGAAGGCGATCTGGCGGCGCTGCAACGCCAGGCCGGGGTGGCGCATGGCTCGCTGGAGGATGTGTTTCTGCAGCTGACGGCGTCTTGATGTTCCGCCCGGCCGGATTCGCCTGGCTGCTGGCCCGTGAGGGGCGTGTGCTCTGGCGTGGCTCCATTTTGGTGCGCACGCATAAATATGTGCTGGCGCCGGTGCTCATTACCGGCCTCATGTTCCAGGGCGTCGCACTGGCCTTGGCGGCGCAGATCGTGCGCCATCCGCTGCCGCCGGGGCAGATGGTGCTGGTGGCGAATCTCAACCTGTTTTTCTTCTTCTGGCTGATGCTCTCGCGCGCCATGACCGCGGCGATCGACGTGCTGTACGGGCGCGGGGATGTGGATTTTCTGCTGGCCTCGCCGATTCCGCCGGGGCGGGTGCTGGCGGTGCGCATGCTGGGCGTGGCGGGCAGCGTGGCCGCGCCCTGGGTGCTGCTGGGCGGGGTGCTGGCCAATGCGCTGGCGGTTTATGGCCAGCTCTGGGCGCTGGCGATCTACCCGATGCTGCTGGCCGAGGCGCTGGTGGTGGCGGCGCTGGCCTTCGCGCTGGTGGTGCTGCTGGCCGGGTGGACGGGGCCAAAACGCGCCCGCCGGGCCGGGCACATGCTGGCCCTGGTGGCCGGTGTTTTTATATTCGCACTCGGGCAGGCGCCGCGCTTCATGTCCTCCGCCGCCTTGGGGCGTTTCTGGCAGGCGCTGTTGCCGGTGGGGGATGCGCGGGGGCTGCGCTACGTCTTTGCCAACGGGCTGCTCGGGCACCCCTGGGCGCTGGCTCTGAGTGCCGGTTTCAGCGGCGCGGTATTCTGGCTCGTCTGGGCCGCGCTGGGCGGACGTTTCGCCTCAGGCGCCATAATCGCCGCCGCCTACCGCCCCGGCGGCAGCGCGGTGCGCCAGGGCGGGGCGTTCCGCGCCAGCCCGTTTGCCGCCGTGCTGATGAAAAACCTGCGTCTGCTCACGCGATTTCCCGGTGTGGTGACGCAGACGGTGTATCGCTCGTTGACGCTGGTGCCGGTGGTGATGATCCTGGCCGGCAGGCTGCGGGTGGGCGGCGGGGTGGAGGTGGTGGCGCCGCTGCTGGTGTTCCTCACCGGCCAGCTGGCGCTGTTCTTTATCTCGGTCATGGTGGGGTCTGACGAGTCACCGGAGCTGGCGGCCAGCGCGCCCGTGGCGCCTGCCTTGCGGCGGCGCGGTGCGCTGGCGGCGGCGGGTTATGCCACGCTGGTGCTGATGGCGCTGCCGGTCATCGGCGTGCTGGCGCGCGATGCCGCCTTGCTGGCGGATCTGCTGCCAGGCATGGCGGGCGCGCTGGCGAGCAATCTGGCGCTGGGCCTGCGTCTGCCAATTCCCTTGGTGCGGGCGGATTTTGGCAAGGCTCAGACCGGCACGGTGCTGGGGCTGATCCTGGGCGTGGGCGTGAGCAGCGCGTGGTCGTTCGCGGTGTGGCTATTGGTGGCGCCGCACGCGCTTGGCTGGCTGTTGCCGGGGTAGGGTTACGCGACGGGCACGTTGTCGAGCAGGCGGACATGGCCAAGCCTTGCGGCGGCGATCAGCCGGGCCGGCTGCGCCAGGGCGGCCAGCGGCTCCAGCGAATGCGCGTGCACCAGCGCGATGTAATCAGGCACCATCCCGGCCACGGCCAGTTCGTGCCGCGCGTTGTGGAGTGTCGCCGCGACTTCCTTGCCGGCCACGATGTGTTTTGCCGTCTTGGTCAGCGCCGCGTAGAGCGCGGGGGCTGCAGTGCGCTCGGGCGGGAGCAGGAAGCGGTTGCGCGAGGAGAGGGCGAGGCCGTCGGCGTCGCGGGCGATCGGCACCGGGACGATCTTCACGGGCAGGTGCAGGTCTTCCACCATGCGGGTGATCACCTGTACCTGCTGCCAGTCCTTCTCGCCGAAATAGGCGGCGGCCGGGCGGATCTGGCCGAACAGCTTGGCAACCACCGTGGCGACCCCGGCGAAATGCGCCGGGCGGGCCGCACCCTCCCAGCGCGTGGCGGGGCCCGCGACGTGGATGGTGGTGGCGGTGTGCGCCGGATACATGGTGGGGACATCGGGCAGCCAGACCAGATCGCAGCCGGAGGCTTCCAGCTGGGCCAGATCGCCCGCTTCATCACGCGGGTAGCGGTTATAATCCTCGTTCGGGCCGAACTGCGCCGGGTTGACGAAGATGCTGGCCACCACCGGCCGCCCTTCGCTCTTGGCCGCCGCCAGCAGCGACAAATGCCCGCGGTGCAACGCGCCCATGGTTGGCACGAAGGCGGTTTCTCCCAGGGTTTTGGTGGCCGCTTGCAGCTCTGTCAGGGTCCGGGCGATTTTCATGACCTGCGGTTTTGACGATTTTGCGCCGCGCGTCCAGTGCCGCGTATGATCGTTTAGGGAACGCCCTTTGCAGTGCGGCTGGCAGCGGCTATCTCGGGAGCATGAGCGCAGAGACAAAAGCATGGGTGCGGGCGGAGCAGAAGCGCGGAAAAGCGGCCGCGCGCCTGCCGGTTTTATTGGGGGCGGGGCAGGTGGCGCTTGGCATCGGCCAGGCCTGGTGCGCTGCGTATCTGCTGGCAGCCGTGCTGCATCTGGCGCCGCGTGGGCTGCTGGTGGCGCTTTATGCCACGGGGTTCATCGTTTTTGCCGCTTTGCGCGCGGCGGCCGGCATGCAGGCGGAGCGGCTGGGTTTCGAGCGTGGGGCAGCGGCCCGGCGGCGGCTGCGCAACACGGTGCTGTCCACGATTCTGGCGCTGGGGCCCGTGGGGTTGCGCGGCAAGCACTCAGGTGAGCTCGCCGCCACGGCGGTGGACCGGGTGGAGGCCATGGAGGGCCTGCACGCGCGCTGGATACCTGCAACCACGCTGGCGGTGATCGGCCCGGCGCTGGTGGGGCTGGTGGTGCTGTTGGTGGACTGGCGCGCGGGCGCGGTGCTGCTCTGCGCCGGGCTGCTGGTGCCCTTTGCCATGGCGGTGGCCGGTATTGGCGCGGGTGTGGCCGCCAAACGGCAGTTCATTGCCCTCACGCGGTTGCAAACCCGGTTTTTGGACCGCATTCGCGGCATTTCCACCATTGTTCTGGCCGGGCGCGCGGCCGATGAGGCAAACGCCCTGGCAGCGGCGGCGCGCGAGTTGCGCCAGCGCACCATGCGCGTGCTGCGCGTGGCGTTTCTCTCCTCCACGGCGCTGGACCTGGCGGCGGCGGCGGCTCTGGTTATCATTGTATTGCGCTTCGCCGGGCCGCTGCGCCACGACCCTGCTCTGGCGCCCACGGCCTTGTTCGTTCTGCTGCTGGTGCCGGAATTCTTCGCGCCGCTGCGGGCGTTCTCGGCTGTGTATGCAGACCGCATGGCGGCCGAGGCTGTGGCCGATGCGTTTTGCGCGCTGCCGGCGCCGCCGGCCCTGGTGCCCGCCGCGGAGATCCGCAGCGTCGCCGCGAACGGGTTGACCCTGGCGTTCGAGGATGTCTCCTTCACCTGGGATAGCGCGCGCGGTCCGGTGCTGGAACATCTCTCCTTCCGCGCCGCCAGCGGGGAGATATTGCTGCTCACCGGCGCCTCCGGCGCTGGGAAATCGACCGTCATGGATCTGATTCTCGGCTTCATCGCGCCCGATTCCGGCCGGGTGACCATCAACAGCGTCGATCTGCCGGAGCTGGTCCCCGCCGCGCGCACCAAAATGCTGGCCTGGATCGGCCAGAAGCCGATGATTTTCGCGGGCACCATCGAGGAGAACATCCGCTTCGCCCGGCCCGAGGCGGCGGGCGAGGAAGTCGCCGAGGCGATCAGCAACGCGCAGCTCTCCGAGCTGATAGATGCGCTGCCCGAGGGCATTAAAACGCCGCTGGGCGAGGGCGGGTTCGGGCTTTCGGGCGGGCAGGCGCAGCGCATCGCCATTGCCTGCGCGTTCCTGAAGGATGCGCCCCTGCTGCTGCTCGATGAGCCGACCGCGCATCTCGACCCCGCGGTGGAGCGCGATGTGCTGGAGAGCATCAAGCGGCTCGCCACCGGGCGCACCGTGATCATGGCCACGCATTCGGCCATCGCGGTGGAGTTCGCGCGTAATTCCGGGGCCAAGCGGCTGGATCTGGACTCGCTGCGCCATGCGCGCAAGCGCGAGGTGCTGGCATGAGCCCGGTGTCGCGGATCTTCCTGCTGTGGCGGCGCCAGAAGGGATGGATGCTCCTCGGTGCGGCGCTGTTCGTGGCGGCGCTCGCGGCGGGGCTGGCGCTCATGGGAGCATCGGGCCGTTATATCGCGCTCTCCCTGCTGGGCGGCGGCGTGCTGGTGCCGGCGGTGCTGCAATATATTGGCGCGGCGCGGGTTGTGCTGCGTTATCTGGAGCGTGTCTTCACGCATGAGGCGACGTTCCGCGCCCTGGCGGGCTTGCGCATCTGGCTGTTCACCGGCCTTGCGCGCAGCGCCGCCGGGGGGCTGGGCTACCGCCGCGCGGGCGATGCGCTGGCCCGGCTGGTCAACGATGTCGACGCGCTGGACGGTTTGTTCCTGCGGATTTTCCTGCCCCTGCTGGGCGCCGTGCTGCTTACCCCCGTGCTGGCGGTGCTGCTTTGGCGCGCGCAGCCCTGGGCGCTGGTCGTGCTTCTGCCGTTTGGCTTTGTCGCGTTCTATCTGCCTGCGCTGGCGGCGCGTGCGGCGGGGCAAAACGGTGTTCGCGCGGGGCTGGCGATGTCGGGTCTGCGCAGCGCCGCGCTGGATGCGCTCTCGGGCCTGCGTGAGGTGAAGATCTATGCCGCCGAGGGGCGGATGCTCGCCGCCGTGCAGGCGCGTGAGGCCGCGTATCTGGCGGCGCAGCGCGAACTGGCGGGGCAGACCAGCGCGCTCAACGCCCTGGCCTTTTTTGTCGCGCAGGCGGGGCTGCTGCTGGCGATGCTCATCGGCCTGGCCGGGGCGCCGGTATTTGCCGTCATTGTTGTTTTTGTGCTCATCACGGTGTTTGAGAGCGTGCTCGGCCTGCCGCGCGCTGGCTTGCTTTACGGACAGGCGCGCGCCGCCGCCGCCCGGGTGGTGCAAGCCGCGACCGCGCCGCCGCAGGTGCCCGAGCCGGCCAAGCCCGTGCCGATGCCCGCTGGCAACGCGATCGCCTTCGAGCATGTCAGCTTCCGTTACGCCGATGACCTGCCCTTCGTGTTCGAGAATCTCTCGCTGCAATTGCCGGCCGGGTCACGCACCGCCATCCTTGGCCCCTCGGGTGCGGGAAAATCCACCATCGCGGCGCTCTTGCTCAAGCTCGTGGCCCCGTTGCGCGGGCAGATACGCCTGGGCACGGCGGATCTTGCCGCGCTGCCGTCCGAGGCGGTGCGCCACCGCATCGCCTATCTCGGCCAGACCACGCATTTATTTGCCGACACCATTCGCAATAATCTGTTGCTGGGCGACCCCACGGCGAGCGAGGAAAAGCTGTGGGCGGCGCTGGAGGCAGCGCAGCTGGCGCAGACCGTCATGAGCCTGCCCGAGAGGTTGGATACCTGGCTGGGCGAGGGCGGGCAGAATCTCTCCGGCGGCCAGGGGCGCCGGCTCGCGCTGGCGCGCACGCTGCTCTCCGAGGCGCCGATCCTCTTGCTGGATGAACCCTGCGCCGGGCTGGATGCCGATACCGAGACCGAGTTCATGAAGGTGCTCAACACCGCCACACAGGGCCGCACCGTGGTGCTGATTGCTCATCGCCTCACCGGAGCGGAACAGCTTGATCGTATCTGGCGGCTGACCGGTGGCATGCTGATGGCGGCGGCGGGCTGAGCGCGCGCGGCGGAAAAAAAATCTTGAAGCACAAAAAAATCTTCCTATAATACTCAGTGCCTGGGCGCCTCAGCGAGGGTCCGGGCAATCGCCTAACCGGCTTGCCAGATGGGAGCCGGAAAACATTTTAACCTTGCTTGCTTCAGGAGGTTTCCTCATGACTTATGATTTCGCGCCCTTATTCCGTACCGCGATCGGCTTCGACCGTTTAGCGCGGCTGGCCGACACCATTCCGCAGGACGCAGGGGCTTACCCACCTTACAACATTGAGAAAACCGGCGAGGAATCCTACCGCCTCAGCCTTGCGGTCGCAGGATTCTTAGCGGAGGATATCGAGTTGACGGTGAAGGATAACGCGCTGATCGTTGCCGGCCGTCTGGCTGAAACCGCGGCGAAGGGCGAGTTCCTGCATCGCGGCATCGCGGCGCGCGCGTTCACCCGCCGGTTTGTGCTGGCTGACCACATGGTTGTGGAAGGCGCTGATATCGCCAACGGACTTTTGCATGTGGCAATTCGGCGCGTGGTGCCGGAATCGGCGAAGCCGCGCCGGATCGCGGTTCTCGATTCCACCAAGGCGGGCAGCGCCGCGGTGGAACTGCCGCAGGCGGCTTGATCAAGGCCGGAGGGGGCTTACGCCCCCTCTATTTTGGAACCGCAACCAGATCGGTGCCGATAAAAGTCGGGATTGCGAGCAGCAGCTGGCCGTGGTGCATCACGGTCAGCGTCGGCCCTGGCTCCAAACTTTTGAAATATGGCGTGTAGAGCGCGCTGATTTTCGTGGCGTTGCCTGGCATTGCGATAAGCAAAATGTTTTTCCCCAGCAACGAGGATGGTGGCGCGCTGTCGCCGAATTCATGCGGATCTGAGCCGAAAACCGTAACAATAGTGGAACGGCCGCGCAGGGCGTAGCCGATTTTTCCC
>JAJZCG010000053.1 GCA_021846225.1 Pseudomonadota bacterium
GACTCAGCCTGCGCGGCGTTGGCTGTCTTCCCCGAAAGCCCGATGCGCACCGCGCTGGAAGATGTCGCCCGCTATACCACCGCGCGCCGGTTCTGAGGCGTTCATCGGGGGGATGAACGCCTGCCGTCCGTTTTGGCGGCCGCTCAGGCCTTGTCGTTCGCGGCGACTGGCGCCAGCACCGAGGTGATGGTCGAGCGCACGATGTTCACCGTTACATTCGGGGCGATTTCCACTTCCACCTGATCGGCGCCCTCAGCCGCCTTTTTCACCAGCCCGACGATCCCCCCCGCGGTAACAACCTTGTCCCCGCGCTTGATCGTGGCCAGCCGCGCCTTCAGCTGCTTTTGCTGCTTCTGCGAGGGCATGATCAGCAAAACATAAAAAACGCCGAACATCAGCACCAGCGGGGCATACTGGATGATGCCGCTGTAGCTGCTGGCCGCGCCAGAGACGGTCTGTGCGAAGGCCGGGGTAATAAACATATTTGCTCCTGTTTGCGTTCAGTTGCGGCGGACCATAGGTTGCGCCGCGATACAGTCAACTGGCGCGCCAAAACAACGAGGAGACTACCAAATGGACGACACGCTGCTCCGCCGCATCGCCGAGGCGCTGGAGCGTCTTGCGCCGCCCGTACTGGTCCCGCCAAACCTGGGCGCCGCCGAGGCTTTCGTATGGCACCCTGAGCGGCTCACGCTGGCGCCGGTGCCCCGGGTTGCCCGGGTGGAGCTGGCGCTGCTGCAAGGCATTGGCCAGCAGAAGGGCATATTGCTGGAGAACACCCAGCGATTCGCAGCCGGTCTGCCGGCCAACAACGCCATGCTCTGGGGCGCGCGCGGCATGGGCAAATCCTCGCTGGTGAAGGCCGTGCACGCCCAGGTGAACAAGGAGCGGCCCGATTCGCTGACGCTGATCGAGATCCACCGTGAGGACATCCGCACCCTGCCGGTATTGCTGAACCTGCTGCGCGGGCAGTCCCGCCGCTGCATCATCCTGTGCGACGATCTTTCCTTCGAGCGTGAGGACGCCGATTACAAAGCGTTGAAATCGGTGCTGGATGGAGGAATCGAAGGGCGGCCGGAGACTGTCCTGTTCTATGCCACCTCGAACCGGCGGCACCTGATGCCGCGTGACATGACAGAGAACGAACGCGCCGTGGCGATCCACCCCGGCGAAGCCGTGGAGGAGAAAGTCTCCCTCTCTGACCGATTCGGCCTGTGGCTTGGCTTCCACAACGGTGACCAGGACACCTTCTTCGCCATGGTTGAGGGCTACGCCGCCGCCTATAACCTGCCGCTCACCACCCAGGCGCTGCGTGCGGCGGCGGTTGAATGGTCCGTCACGCGGGGAGGGCGCTCCGGCCGGGTCGCCTGGCAGTTTATCCAGGACATCGCAGGCCGCCTGGGCGTGCGCCTGGAAAACGAAAGCAACACCCCATAAATTTCATGAGGGCTTATGCTCAGGGCGTTTTTGAGGGAGGGCTGGCGCCCGGCGCAGCCAGCCGCCCCGCGCCTGGCTGCCATGGAGTTACGGTGACTTAATATATTGCGTTAAATTAAGTTGACGGAAACTATTTTTTTTTAGTCCGTGCAGGCAAGGACAGCGGCAACGTGCCGCCGGGGCTTTTCTGGGATCGACAATGAAAATCATACGGGTGTTATACGTGGCGCTTGCGGCCGCGGCCGGCGTGTTCTGCGCGCTTGGCGGGTCCGCCAGGGCGCAGGACTTCGTCAGTTTTCAGGCCTCAGACCCGTTCACGTCGAACCAGGTCATGCTCACCGCGCAGATGGACAAGCCGCTCGGCAATGGCCCGTTTCCGGCCGTGGTGCTCATGCATGGCTGCGGCGGCTGGCAGCCCGCGGTGCAATACTCGCTCGCGATGCTCTCCGAATATCTCAATGAGCACGGCTATGTGGTCCTCAATCTCGATAGTTTCGGCCCCCGCAACCTCTCAGGTAATGCGATGTGCGCGAGCAACGCCGAACTCCAGCAGGCCCTGGTTTATCGCGCGCACGATGCGGTCGATGCCATGCGCTATCTGCGCGCCCAGCCCTTCGTGCAGCCGCAGGACATATTCCTGATGGGCCAGAGCAATGGCGGCAGCGTGGCCCTGGAAGCCGCCGATGCCGGCGACATGAAATCCCTCGACGCCCCGGCGCCGTTTCGCGGCGTCGTCGCCTATTACCCGTGGTGCGGCGTGTATCCGCACCACCCGGTCGATCTCTCCGCGCCCTTGCTGATTTTCAATGGCGGCGAGGATAATTGGGTCTCCGCCAGTCAATGCGCCGGCATCAAGGCCACGGGCGCCGATATCGCCGAGGTCACCTACCCCGGCGCCGTGCATTCCTTCGACATCGACATTCCCAAACAGCTCTATCAAGGCCACTGGGTGGGCTACGACGCCCAGGCCGCGCAAGACAGCCAGACGCGGATGCTCGCCTTTTTCAACGCCCGCCTCACCCCGGACATCCGCCCGGACTGACCAGCCTCAAAACGGCAGGCCGGGCTCGAAGGAAAGCTGCGTGCAGATGATGCTGCCCGTCTCGAACACCGCCTCCACCTTCACCGGCCCGCGCAAGCGTTGGAAACTGCAGGTGATCTTGGAGGGCAGCCAGATCGAGGGCCTGACCGGCGTGCTCTCCACCACCAGCAGGCCGGTCCCGGTCTCGGGGGCTTCCAGGCACAGGCAGCGCATTTCGGGCAGCGGCAGCCGCCAGTAGGGCCAAAGCGAGAGGCTGAAGCCGCCGGCCGTGCAGGCCAGGGCCAGCGCCGGCTCGCGCCACTCCAGCAAATTGCGCGCGGCATAGGGAATGGAGGGTACCGCCAGCGCCAGCAGCCGCAGAAGGGGGGTGTGCAGGCGGTGGATCTCGCGTATCCGCCAGGCGTCCGGGTCGAGATGGAGCACCAGTTCATCGCCGCGGCTGGAGGCGAGGATATGCTGCCCCTCGGCGTCCATCCGGGTGGTAATATGCTCGATTTTCCCGCGCTCCCGCGGCTGGCGGAAGCGCCGGGGCATCTCGCCGGTCATCTCCACCGTCCACACGCCCAGGCCGGGCGCCAGGCTGGTCAGCAGCCAGTACGAGGGCGCTTCCGGCCGCGACGCCGCGAGCAGGCTTTGCTCTCGCGGCACGCCGGCTTCACGCCACAATATGCAGGGCCCGCCCTGGGTGGTTTGGGCCTCGTAATTGGCCAGCCGGAACGGGCTGGTCGGCGCCCCCAGGCGCGGCGAGTTTTGCACCTGCAAATGCAGATGCGGCACCGGCGAGCGGCCGGAATTGCCCACTTGGCCCAGATAAGCCCCAAGCTCCACATGCGCCCCCGCGGTCACCGCCACGCTGGCCTGCTTGAGATGGGCCAGCAGCGCCCAGCCGCCCTGTTCCATGCGCAGCAGCACATAATTGCCCCAGCTTTCAGCATAGTTGCAGACGCCAAGCTGGTTATCGGGCACATCGTCGCGCACCCGCTCGATGGTGCCGGCGGCGGGCGCGGTCACCGGCGCTTCCCAGATCGTCCCGTCCGGCGGGCGCTGAAAATCCAGCGCATGCCGCCATTCGCCCGTATGGCTCAGCCGCCCGTCAAACCCTTGGGTGATCTGCACCAGGCCCGCCAGCGGCACCACCAGCAGCGGCTCCTGGTGGCCAAACCGGCGGGTGCGGTCCACCTCATACATCCACACACGCTCGGGCGGCATATCATGGCGCGTATTGCGCCGCGGCAGGTCCGCCCCCCCGCTCAGCGTGAATGCGGCCAGAAAAATCCAGATAATCCCGATCGCGGACAGGGGCAAAAACGCCCAATCGGGCTGGACATGCTGGATCAGCGCCGCCAGCACCGCCGCCGCCGAGCCGCCCGCCGCCGCCAGCCCCAGGCTCGGCCAGCCCGGCAAAAAATACGCCGCGCCCAGCGCCATGCCCGCGATGAAGAAATTATAGGATGCCGGCTGCCAGTAAAACGGCACCGAGAGCCCTTGCAGCTCTATGGCGGTGAGGGCCCCGGCCAGCCAGCCGGCGAAGCCGGTGAAAAATATCACCCGTGACCAGAGCAGCACCGCCAGCCCGATGATCGCGCCCACCTCCAGGGTTGGTGAAAACACCAGCGACCCCAGCGAGCGGATAAAAATCTGCGCATCCGGCCAGATGCCCGAGGGGGCCGGCCAGACCAGCAGGGTGCTGGACGCGCTGGCCACCCACACCGGAAACAAGGTGAACAACGTGCCCGCGACCAGGCTGAACCCCAACACCATGGGCGGAAACAACGCCCCCGCCAGGCTTCGCATCAGCGCCGCGGTGATGAGCGCGGCGGCACTTGCCGCCAGGGTGGTGAGCGCGATCTCGGTTTCCACCGTGAGATAGGCGCCCGAGGTCAGCCACGCCACGGCAATGGCCGCGAGTATGGCATTGGCCCGCACCCCGCCGCCGAGGGCGGGCTTGTCCAAAACCCCGATCAGCCGCCCGATGACATCGCCCACCCACAGCCCGAACAGCCCGAAGATCAGCCCGCGCACATGCCCCGCCGTCACCGCCAGCCAGAGCAGCAGCCCGATTTTTGGGTCGCCGATCAAAAACGCAGATCCCAGCGCCGCCCCCACCCGGGCCAGCACCTGGTCGCCCGCCCGGCGCAGGGGCTGGGTCGAAAACCTCAAACGCTCGCCTGCCAGGCTGTCGAATTTCAGGGGCTCGGACATCATGGCTCCAGATGCTTGGGTATCCGTTCGGGGGAGATTACATCCGCCAGCGTTTCGCGCGCGCGGATGATGTCGGGCCGCCCGTCATTGCCGATCAGCACCACCGCCGGGCGGTATTGGATGAACTGCATCCATTGCGTGACATTGTAAGCCCCCACCGGATGGATGGCGAGAACATCGCCGGTCTCGAGCGGCGGCAGATCGGCATGGTCGCGGATCACGTCGATGGCCATGCACAGCGAGCCGTAAATGCGCGAGGGCACGGGCGGCGCTTCGATCGCGCGGGCGGGCAAAATCTCGAACTGATACCAGGCGCTGGTGTAGAGCAGGTTGATACCGGCATCGATGACATAGCCGATGCGCGAATCCTCGTTGAGGATCATGCGCTCCTTGTAGGCGCGGGCCGAGAGGCCGCCGTCGGTCATCACCGGGCGGTTCACCCCCTTCACGGCAATCACGCTGCTCAGCAGATACCCCGCCTCATCGACCAGATACCGCCCCGATTCCAGCCGCAAGAGCGGCTGCTCCTCCGGCGGCAGGGCGCGCAGCACATCGGTGATCGCGGTGGCGAACGCCTCGATCGGCGGCACCACCTGCTCCACCGGCCCGAGAAAGCCGTGCAGCAGGCTGTGCGAGGGAAACCCGCCGCCCAAATTCAGGCATGGCACCAGATGGTGATATTTGTGCCGCAGCTCCTCGCGCAGCTGCAGCAGTTTCTTCGCCGTCACCGCATAGGCGTCGGGGCTCAGAATATAAGTGCCGATATGGCAATGCAGCGTGTGCAGCCGCAGCTTGGGGTTTTCCAGGATCCGCGCCGCCGCGCGCCCCGCCTCGCCATTATCCAGCGCGAAGCCGAATTTCGACCAGACCGGCTTGATGCCCGCATCGAGCCACACGCGCAGCCCCACCTCCACGGTCTTGCCCTGCGCGGCCACCAGCTCCTCGATCGCGCTGAACTCGTCCCAATTATCGATCTGGACCAGCGCCCCCTCCTCGATCGCCGTGCGCAGCGCCGCGTGCGGCTTGTAGGGGCCGTTGAATACGATGTCCTGGCCAGCGAACCCGCTCTGGCGGGCTTTTTCATATTCGAATTGCGAGACCACCTCCGCGATCCAGCCCTCGCTTTGCAAAATCCTGCAGACCGCGCCGAGATAATTGGTTTTCAACGACCACGCGAAGCTGGTTTTGGGGTAGCGGCTCCTGAACGCCTCGCGCATCCGCTTGGCCTTGGCGCGGATGTCATATTCAGAGAACACGAAGAGCGGCGACCCGAACTCCTCGATCAGCCCGGCCACCGGCAGGCCGTCGATCTGGAACAAAGAGGGGGCCCGTGGCCCGCGCGCGTAAAAATTGCGGTCCTCGGCCACGCGCGGGGCGGTGCGCCCCAGTTCCCCGCTGATGACGGGTGGAACATAGCTGCGGTCCATCATGGCCTCCTGGCAAAAGTGAGCAACGGCGCCCCGGCACGCTCCCCGGTGCTGGCCAGCTCCGCGAGATCGGCGATATCGCCCAGCACATCGACCGAATGGCGAATGAACATCCGCCCCGCCTCGCAAGGCGCCAGCTTGTCTGGCGTTCCCCCCAGCAGCCGCTCCAGCAGGCTGGCGGGCAGGTTGCAGCCAAGCTGCGAGGGAAAATCCACCCAGGCCGGAAACCGGGGGTTCATCTCGAACAGCAAATGCGGCCGGCCGGGCGTCTTGATGAATTCGAGCTCGAACGGCCCCGTCCAGCGCAAAGCGCGGATCAGCCGGCGCACCAGGGCATCGATCCGCGGATCCTCCACCACCACACCGGCAAACCCCTTGCCTGCCGAGGTCCGCAGCATTTTGCGGATGGAACAGCTGCCAAAGCAGCCGCCCCGCCCATCCCCGAGCCCGACGACGTCATATTCCTCACCGGCGATCATCTCCTGCACCATCACCGGCAGCCCCCACATTTCGGCGAGTTCCTTGAAGGCCGCGTAAAGTTCCGCTTCCGTGGTGGCCAGGTGGGCTTCGTAATATATGCCTTTGACATAAACCGGATACCCGATCTGCGCCGCGAATTTGGCCAGATCGGCTACATCATACGCAATTCTGGTTTCGGGGGTGGGAATCTCGATCCGCCGGCAGAGCAGGGAGAGCGCATCCTTGCTCCGGCGCAAAAAAGCCGCCTTGGCGGGCAGCATCATCTTCACACCGCGTTGCGCCAGCCTGTCCTGCAGCTCGATAAAATTCATCAGCTCTGAATCGAGGCAGGGAATGATGACCTCGATCGTCTCGCGCTCCAAAATCCCTTCGAGCCGCTCCATCAACGCCTTGGAGCCGGTTCTGGGGTAGGGCAGCAGATACACGCCATCCAGCCGGCAGCCATCCTGGCAATAAATCGTGCTTTCCATCGGGTCGTAAGACAGCCCGATGATGCGGATGCCGGGAAAGCGCCGCCGCAAGCTCGCAATCACCGCCGCGCCTGGTTGCGGATTGTCGCCCCGGTGCAGTCCGGTAACCGCAACAGTCGCCGCGTTAATCAGCATTGGCTTGGTCATTGGCTTGGTCATGAACAACCCGTTCCAAAGGTTCGAGTGCGGCCAGCTCGTTGAGAAATAGCTGGATATCGCGCAACGCGCTGGCATGGTCGATGCCATATTGCCGCTCCATCGCGCCCGGCAGGTCAGCGGCCCGTCCGCCCTCGGCGAGCGCGCGGAGAATGAAACTCGCAGTGGCGCTCAGCCGGAAAAACATCCCCGAGCGAATATCGAAGACAAATTCATCGCCATAAAACCGCAGCCCGGCAGCGGTGGCGGCGCCTTGGTGAAAGACAGGCCCGTCATCTTTGGTCAGAACCGGGGCGCGGGCCTTGGCGATAAGATGGGCGTCCATCTATGCCCCTCCTGTTTACTTATGGAGCTGTTGTCATTTTTGATGGGTGGACAACAGCGGAAAGTATTAAGAATTATTTACCATAATCCCGATCAGGCGAATAATCAACTTAAGAGCTTTGTTTTTTTTATACGATGAACGCAAAAATAATCTTTGAAAAAATACATGGCGCATTGATTTCTATCAATGACGATAACAATTACTAAAAATAACGTATGAACGTAGATAAGACACGAGGCTAAGCCGGTGTGCTCATCTCGCCGGTTTGGCGGCTGACAAGTTCAGGTGAAAACTTAGAAATAAGTAATTAAGGAGGCATTGCCATGCCTATGGGAAAACTGCGCAAGCTGGCTTTATCCGCAACCATTCTGGCGCCCATCCTTGCCGGAAGTTTCGTCGCGTCCGCCGCGTATGCGGGCCCGCAGCCAAAGCCGGGGCCGTCCATTTTGCGTGTGGCGGTGCATGTGGGGCTGGAGACGCTCGACCCCATTGCCTCCACCGCCTACATTGACCGCACGCACGGTTATTTAGTGTACGATACGCTCTTTGCGATGAACGATAAGTTCCAGCCCGAACCGCAAATGGTTGATCACTGGACGGTCTCGCCCGACCAGAAAACCTGGACCTTCGTGCTCCGCGACGGGTTGAAATGGAGCGACGGCACCGATGTCACCGCCGCCGATTGCGTGGCCTCGCTGGTGCGCTGGGGCAAGCGTGATGGCATGGGGCAGCTCTTATTCACCGATATTGCCAGCCTGACCGCGCCCGATGACAAGACCATCGTGATGCAGCTCAAGGCGCCTGACGACATGGTGCTGGCCTCGCTGGCGAAGCTGTCGTCGAACGTGCCGTTCATGATGCCCGCGCGCATTGCCCGCACCAGCGCCTTCAAATCCATCACCGACCCCACAGGCTCCGGCCCTTACATGATGGTGATGAAGGATTGGGTGCCGGGGGAGAAGGCGGTATATGTCAAAAACCCCTATTACAAGCCGCGCTCGGATCCCCCCTCGCTCGCCGCGGGCGCCAAAATTGCGGCGGCCCATGAGATCGAGTTGATCCATTACGCCGACCCCGAGGCCGCGGCCAAGGCGTTGATGGACGGCTATGTGCAATATGACGAATCCCCGCCGATGAGCGTGGTGCCGATGCTTGAGGCCGACCAGAATATCATCGTCGAGCCCACGGCCCCGCCGGGTTCGGTAGGCATGTTGCGCTTCAACGCAGCCATTCCGCCGTTCAACAATCCCGCCATCCGCCGGGCGGTGCTCGAGGCCATCAACCAGAGCGCCTATATGGAAGCCGCCTTCGGCAACGACCCGCGCTGGTGGCGGACCTGCTATTCCATCTACCCCTGCGGCACCACCTACGCGACCAACGCGGGCAACTGGATCCTGAAACTCAACAACCCCCAGGCCGCGCGTTATGCGCTCGAAGAAGCGGGCTATAAGGGCACGCCGGTGGTGGTGCTCGACCCCGTCGATATCCCGGTGCTCGCCGCCTTCACCAATGTTACCGCCAATATGCTGACCAATCTGGGCATGAAGGTGAAGGTCGAGCGCATGACCTGGGATGAGATGCTGCAACGGCGCACCAACCGGAGCGCGGTGAATGGCTGGAATGTGTTCGATACCTGGTGGATCGCCGATGATATCGCCACGCCCCAGGCCATTGCCTATTCCGGCGATCCCAAGACCGGCTGGGCCGGCTGGCCGAATGATCCGAAGCTCGAGGCCGACCGCACCACCTTCATGGACGCCACCACCTTGGCCAGCCAGCAGGCCGCGGCCGCGCAAGTGCAGGAAGATGTGCTGAACGACGCGACAGTGGGGATACTTGGCCAGTTCTTCGAGCCGATCGCCTTTCGCAAGAGCCTCACCGGCCTGACCACGCCGGTACAGTTCTTCTGGGGCCTCCAGCCATAATGGCTGCCCCTTGGCCCGCCGAAATAAAAATCCAGGGTCTGTGGTCATTTGCCGTGGGTTCCGGCGCAGGGCTTTTCCCGATTCGTCGCGGATCAGCATTTTGAGAGGCTGATCGATGGATTGTTATGGGCTTTGCGCCGGCCAGCCGGTACGGTTTTCTTTACGGTGCGCGGCGCTGTTTAACAAAAAATCCCAGGATAACCACTAATTTCCGGATTTTTGAGGGTAACTGGCTCCCGAAGTAGGACTCGAACCTACGACCGAGCGATTAACAGTCGCTTGCTCTACCAACTGAGCTATTCGGGACCAGTGGGGGCGCTATAGCCAAACCTGCGCGCGGGTGCAAGGCGCCCGGTTGATTTCATTTTATGCCTTATGCCAATGCATCTTAAAGGATGCCCGGTGGTACGAAATTTTTTGGCGCGCAAAGCGGGTCAATCTGAACTCACCGCACTCTCATGCCGGTTCTGCCCCCCCCAAAAAAACCGCAAAATGCCGCGGGGACCTTTGGCCGCGGCCTCAAACAAGGCGCGGCGCCGCGGTCCGTCAAATTCGGGCGGACCACGAAAGGGCCGGGGAACTGGCATTGAGGCATCATCTTGGCAGATGGCCGAGGCCTCGCTATAGGAGAGCCATCTGCGGGCGTGGTGGAACTGGTAGACGCGCCGGACTCAAAATCCGGTTCTGGTGACAGAGTGTCGGTTCGATTCCGACCGCCCGCACCATATAGCATTCAGAGATCGGCAGTTTACGAAAATTCTGCGGGTGCTTTGGAAAATTACCCCCCTCGTTTTTTGATTAAGCGGCGGGGCTTGCCCCCGCCGCTTTTGGGCCGAACGGCCCGTTCTTTGCTGAACGGCATTTTTGCATCTTCCCTGCTTTGGGAACCTGCGGCGTATGCGAATCTCAAGTGCTCTGGCTGTTTTGCTGGAGGTTGGTTCGTTGGGTCATATTTTTTGCATGAACCCCTCGATTCGCTGCCGTGTGGTGTTTGATAAGCGTTTAATCCCAAACATCCGAGCGACTTCGACGGCCTTGTCCTCGGCCTCGCTGGCCCGGAGCGCGGCAAGTAGTTCAGGGCCGGGAACATCCTCGATCGATCTCACATCGTCATCGGAGGCCGGTGTGCGGTAATGCTGCCAGAGGTTGGGCGCATCTTTGTCCGGCCAGACGAAGTTTGTCGCTTCTTCCTCCAAGGCGACGTGATGGTGTTGCGCAACCATTCCCATGACGCGTTCATGAATGAGGCGGCCGGAGCGCTGAAATCCGTGGGCACGGGCGATGCGCTGGACCAGCTGAGTTTCGGAGATCGGCGCCTCAAGCGAGATCACGTGTTGGATCAATCCACGTAGGACGACATCGTATGCAGCATCATGGAATGCCTTGGCATCGATGGACTCAGCATGGGTTGTGAAATCGGCGAAGCGATACTGTTCGGCTGCCGGTGCGCCCCGAAAGGGCGATTGTGCTTCGGCAAATTGGCGTACCTGGGGGGGTACAACAATTTCCGGTGTTGGCGCGATGGAAGCCTGCGCAGCCGCCTGGGCTAATTCTTCCGTCTTCTGCCGGCGTTGATTTTCCAATACTTCGCTGATGGCTTGATGCAGCTTTTCAGCGGCCCTGTGCTTGTCGATCCACCAGTCGGTTGACCAGATTCGCAGAAGAGTCCAGCCGAGTGAGCCAAGGATCGCCGCGCGCACTTTGTCGCGGTCTCGAGCGGTCGCGGCACTATGGTAGGTGGCGCCGTCACATTCAACACCCAGTAAATAATCACCAGGACGATCAGGGTGCACGATACCAAGATCGATACGGAATCGGGAAACACCAATTTGGGGCACGACGCACCAGCCGCGCCGGGTTAGTTCCTGTGACACCGCGGCTTCGAAGGGCGAATCGTGGCCGCCGACCGATCCCTGTAGGGCTTCGCTGAGCGCGCGAGGGCCGCGATCGGCGAATTCAATGAAGTGTTTAAGGTCACGGACAGCGCGCGCGTTGGTGCGGTTAAGATCGATCATATTGGGATCGAATGACGTGAAAATGTGCATTTCCTGACGGGCGCGCGTGAGGGCGACGTTGAGTCTGCGCCAGCCCCCCTGGCTGTTCAGCGGGCCGAAATTCATCGCCATGGTTGGGGCGCCTGCTTCAGTGGGACCAAAGCCGATGCCCAGGAAGATAATGTCACGTTCGTCGCCCTGCACTGTTTCCAGGTTTTTCACGACGACAGGTTCGCTGCGATCCGGGCTAAAATGCGGCTCGATGGCTGGGGTATTGCGGCGTGCCTGATCAAGCAGGTCTTCGACCAGCCGCTGTTGGTCGGCATTGAGTGTGATGATGCCGAGCGATTTTTGTGCGGCAATAAAGGCGGGATCTGTGAGGAGGCGAATGGCCGCATCAACGATCGCTTGCGCCTCACGCGTATTGGTCCGGCCTGAGCCGCGCGCGTAGATGCCATCAACCCTATGCCACTCGACTGCGCTGGGGCGTGTGGTGGCGGCCGGGAAGGTAACAAGGATATTGTCGTAGTATTTGTGGTTGGAGAAGGCGATAAGGCTTTCGTGGCGGCTACGATAGTGCCAGGTGAGGCTGGTTTGTGGTATCCCTGCCGCGAGGCATTCGTCGAGAATACTCTCCATGTCCTGCTCACTGTCTTCAGAATCGCCCGGGCTGCGGCCAAAAAAATTGGTTGGCGGCATTTGGCGGGGGTCGCCCGCGATAATGACTTGGGCGCCACGGGCCATGGCTCCGATAGCATCCCACGGCGCGATTTGTGAGGCTTCATCGAAGATAATCAGATCGAACAGCGCCTGATCCGGTGGCAGATATTGGGCGATGGAAAGTGGACTCATCATCATGCACGGTGCTAAACGCGTGAAGGCTTCACCCATCTCGCTGGCGAGCTGGCGAATGGGTTTGTGCCGGCGTTGCAATTGTAATTGATGCCGCAAAACACCATAACCCCCGGTGCTTGATTTGGATTCTTTATCTGGAATCTGGCTGCATATGCCAGCGCGGATGCGGCGAACGGCGAGTTGGGCCAGTTTGTCATCGAGGGCGCGGAAGGCGGCGATGTCGTCCATGTGTACGCTTGACGTAAAAGCGCGCAGGCGGGGTTCAGCGTCAATCGTCTGACTCGCGAACCAGCGAGCATAAATTGTTTCAAACATATCAAGAACCCGCGCAGCAAGCGCCGGTCCAGTTTCGGGCATGTCTGCTATCGCCGACAACAGCGGGGTGAGCCCGTTTACTTCCGCTTCAGCCCGTACACGGCACCAGTCGGTCCAGGCCTTCAAGCGGGGTTGGTACTGGATGACCAGGTTTGCCAGATCGCGCACGGGCATGAGTCCGGGATCGGCGTGGTTGGCAACGAGGGCGCTAAAGTCACGGACGGCTGTTTGCAGGGCGATGTCTGCGGCAATGCTCTGTTGCAGCTTTTGGTAGAGGCTACCGTCTGGGGAGAGCAGCTCGTTGGCATCGATTACCCAGTCTGCCACGATGCGGCGGAGCGAGATGAGATGTTCGGAATCGCTGGCGGCGGCCGTGATGGCGGCGCGCAGGTCCGTGCAGCACGCGAGCCATTGGTTGAGCTGTGTTGCATTAGAGGCCGGGCCGCTCCATCCCGGAAGCTCCGCAAGACGAGGCGTGAGCTGGTCCAGTTCGGTCAAACAGGTTTGCAAAACAGCAAGGTGCGGTGCGGCTTTGGAGAAATCGACGGGTTGAATAAGTCCCAGCTGGCAGGCGATATCCTTGGCGATTTTCTTTTGGGCGATGCCGGCGAGGAATAGGAATTTGCCGCTGGCCGTCTGCCAGGCTTGTTGCAGTGCTGCGAGATCGAGGCGGCGAATGGCTTCCGCCGTGCAAGGCAGCGCGAGTTGGGCCATGGCAGCGTGATACCGCCGCAGGATGTCCTGTGCCTGAATGAGCGCCTTTTGTTTTTCTGGGAAATCAGGCGCGAACGCGGCGCGCAGGTCGTGGCCGTGGCAGGCCAGGATTTGACTGATTAAAGGGTGAAGTAAGTGAGTGGGCAGGATCAGGCGGGATGTTTGGCATAAGGCGGCGCCGGCTTGTTCGGCGGCATCCAGCAGCGGGAGGATTGTGTGCGCTAAGGTGGCGAGTTGTTCTTGCCACCGGTTGGACCAATCCGTTTGCTGGATATGGGCGAATGCGCCGGGGAGGTCTGCAACCTCACGGCGGGCGAGGCCGAGGCGGCGAGCAATGTCACGCAACAAGGTGATATCATGCGCCGTGTGGATGATATTTGGCGCAAACATCAGGCGGGGATCGTCGGGCTTTGCGGCATGCACGACTCGGCCAATCGCCCAATGCAGCGTGAGGCCGTTAGGGTGCTGGCGATGAAGCAGGGCGACAATATCGTTAAGGTTGTCGCGCAGGCGCTTCGCATCGGCCGCTTCCTGGGCCCAGGCTTCGGTGCTGAGATGGTCGCGGGTTGTCCAGGCGCGATCTAACTGTTTGAGAACATCCGCCTTGTTCGCTTTGTTGGAATGTAGTTCGAGACAGAATTCACCAAGCCCCTTTTCGCTCAAGCGGCGGTGTACGACGTCAAGCGCCGCCATTTTTTCAGCCACAAACAGGACGCGACGTCCCAGCGCCAGATTATGGGCGATCATATTGGCGATAGTTTGCGATTTTCCGGTACCTGGCGGGCCGTCGAGCACAAAATTTTGCCCCTGCGCGGAGGCGACAACCGCAGCGAGCTGGGAGCTATCGGCGGGCAGGGGGGTAAATAGAGCCGCGGGGTCGATCATGGTGTCGAGCTGTTCGGGCCGCACCATTTCGGTTTGATTGGCGAGACCGCTCGCATTGCGTTCGAGCAGATGCGCGACAACCGGACTTTGGCGCAGCAGATCGGCTCGATCGACCAAATCCTTCCACATCAGATATTTGGAGAAAGTGAAGCTGCCGAGAACCGTGTCCTCGGTGACTTCGAGGCCAGGGATATCGCGTACCGCGCGCCGCAATGTGCGCCAGACGGCGGTAAGATCAATGCCGTTGTCGTCTTTGGGTAACTCGCCTTCCAGCTCGGGGATGGTGAGCTCGAAGTCTTCCCGAAGCATCTCAAGTAACGTCATGTTGAAGCGCGGCTCGTCTTCATGCTGGCGCATCACCACGCCGGAATTTGCGCTTTTACGCTCCAACTGCATGGGGAGCAGAACCAAGGGCGCCCGGTAAGATTTTATATCCTCCGGCTTTCGTTTCCATTTCAGAAAACCAAGGGCCAGGAAGAGCGTGTTAGAGCCGCCTTCCTCAATGTCGGTTTTAGTGGCGCGGTAGAGTTCAACGAGTTCGGAATCGAGCTTTTCTCGCGGCAATTGGGCGAGAACCTCTCCTTTCAGCAGGGCTTCGTTAGCGTATACCTCGCGGAGATTTTCGTGAGTTTGGTCCTGGTAGAGCGCCTCATCGCGTCCGGCCGCGGCGAGATCAGGAAGTGCGACGATGCGAATTTTATCGCCGCGGGCAAGCCGGTCTTCGAGACTGGCGGGATTAGGGCAGATGAGGCGGATCGCCTTGCTGCGGTCGGGCAGATTAAGCAATCGATTGCTGGCGGTCAGGTTGAGGAGTTTGCGCTGCCAATGCTTAAGACGGTCGGCCGGGCTGCTGATAGCGGCGGTGATTTCGATATCAAAATCGGGAAGGTTGGGCGCCGCTTCGAGCGCTTCAGAGACGGGCGGGGCGGAAGTATCGTGTATAGCTTCTTGCGGTATTTGGCTGAGCGGGCGGATTTTCTGCATCCGCGCACGGCGAATATCGACGGCCATGATGAAATTAGCCTCGACATCTTCCGCGATCTGCCGTTCCGCGCTTTTAACGGCGGCGCTGAACGCTGGCGGCGAGGCGTCGGTGGCAAGGGTGGTTTCAAAGATCAGGAGATCTTGAACATCAATGCAGCGGCGCAGAGCGGCGGCTTCGTCCATGAGCAGGCTTGGGAATTCGACGGGCTGCAACCACACGCCAGCAAACGCGTGCCCTTTGAGCAGCACGATCAAGGGGTTCAAACCGGCTTGTTCCAACGCCGCTGCGAAGAGCACGGCGGTATCAAGACAGGTGCCGACCTGGCCATCGAGAATTGTACCGGGGGAGCGGATGCGCTGCCCGTGTTGCTCGAAGCTGGCGGGGGGAAGGGCATACGAAAGACGGAATCCGCATATTGCGGTCCAGATGGCGCTCGCCAGTTCCCAGACGCGTTTTTTTGATTTGGTGCGATAACCGTCAATGCCGTCTGGGCTGCCGGCGCGACGCAGCGCGTCCGATGCCGCCTTGATGACCCGATCAACGGCGGGGTCATTGGGCATAACAAATACAGGGAGGAGTTCGGGCATGGTTGCGCCGCCCCATTCCGAGCGGGCGAGCAATTCAACCGGTTGGCGCAAGTCGGCGAGGGTTTCGTCATTACACGTTAGATGCAGACGGACTTCGCCGCTTAGGGCTTCAGTGAGATCGCCCAGAAAGGTTGCGTTGAGAGTGATGTTACGGTCGCTGATATTCAGCCTGCTGTCCGCGGTCATCCGATCTATGCGCCATGTGCGGGAGGAGAGGAACGGGGGATCAGCCGTTAAGGTCAGCGTGAGATCATTGGCGATGTCTTTGGCGCCGCTTGTTAGCCGAAGCTCCCGGAGCAGCGGAACCATGTTTTGGTGCGCCGCGAAGCCGGTTTTCGGAGCGATGGTTGCTTCAATCGTATAGGTCATGCGTGGAATGATCTCCTGCGGGCAACATGGCCTTTGGCGTTGGCTCACGTCAATCCGATGCTGCGGAACGAAGGCTTATCCCCGTGGCGCGTGGCCCCCGCGCCGGAGCGTCACCCCAACGGATCACGATCTATTCCTTGCCGCCCGCCGGGCCGAATGTCATGCGGCGATTGCGCTCAATGATCTCCCGTTCAGCGTCAGTTTTTCGGCAAGCGCATTTCAGCATCGATAACGCGGACCTGGTGGGGGAGCGTGTCGGACCATTTATAAAAGACGAGGTTGCGGTCCCGCTCAATCGCGCCAGGGGCGAAGCTGGGGACGATAATGGCCGAGATACCCTGGGCGATAAGCTGCTTCGCCAGTGCCCAACTTGGCGGAGTCTTGCCCCGTGAGGCGATATCTTCCCAAGCGCAGGAAAGCGTCGCTGGGGTGAGCCCAAAGCCCGCCAGCGTTTCCGGGTCGGTCAGGTCGGCAACATCGTCGCAATCAATCTCATACGCGCAGATCGTCAGCGGCTGGACTTTAAAGGCAAAGCCCTGCTGGGCTTCAAGCCAGGCGGTTTCCATTCGCAGAGAGGTATAGAGTGCGGGCAGACCGGTGGGGTTAAACCGGCCGCCGTAGCGGGCGGCGCCATCCCCGGAAAGGGGAGAAAAAGCCCAGCGCGGGTTATGGGCGCGGAAAACCGTGCCGCGAAACCTCAAGCGTAACCGCCAACGGTAATCCGGTCCAGATAGCGCTTCACCGCCTCGGCCCGGCCTTCCTTGACCAGAGACTCGGCGGTTTGGTCACCAAAGGAGGGGAGGGGCTGCGAGCGATACCAGGCAAACGCCTGCTGCGGCGAGCCAGCCCAGGGCCGCACGCGGTTCAGGATTTCGACAATATCTCGCAGCCGGGCCTGAGTGGCATGGGTACTGACGCGGGCGGTCTTCGTGACAGCATCGCGCGACAGGCCCACGGCAACGGCCAGCTCAGCGCGAGTGATATGCAGCATGTCGCTTAACTGATCCGCCGCGATAAAGCCGGTCTGGCCAGCGGTTTCACTGAGAAAAGATGTGTCAGACATGATTTTGCCCATCATATTGCCTCATAATGGGGCAATATATAGGGCAATATGCGGCTTTGACAATAGAGCAGTTGAAGCATCACAGGTGCTGGGACGCACGAAAAAAATCAGAACGGTTGATCAATGATAGAGCAATTTTTCCACGAATTCTTTCACGGATCGCCGTTTTTCTAAGATTTTCTATGTTAAATCAACGCTTTATATTTAGACGCGCCGGACTCAAAATCCGGTTCTGGTGACAGAGTGTCGGTTCGATTCCGACCGCCCGCACCACCTCCTTAACAATTAACGAGTCCAACCCCGCGCAATGGCGGCAATGCGGGAATCGAATGGCAGGCCCCGCGCGCAAGGAGGCAGCGTGCTGGTCTCCAAAGCGGGCGGACGTTGCAAAACGGCTGGTTGCGGCATAGCCTGCGCACCACCCCAGGCGCGCAATGAACCGGCAACAGCAGGTAGGCAATCGCGATCATGTCTAAACGTATTCGTATTTTGGTGGCTGTTTTATTTGCCATACTGCTCGCAGGCGGCGCTGTTTTTTATTTTTCGCAAGATAACGAAAAGACAAATAAACTAACTCTTTACGGCAACGTGGACATTCGCGAGGTTGAAGCCGCCTTCAACGACAACGGGTTTGTTACGAAGTTGCTGGTGCAGGAAGGCGATCAGGTTCACAAGGGTGCCTTGCTCGCGTTGATGGACAGCCAGCGTTATGCGGCATCCCTGGCCGTGGCGCAGGCGCAGGCGGCAAGCCAGAAGCAGGTTCTGGCGGCGTTGCTGGCGGGTACGCGCCCGGAGCAGATCGTGCAGGCGAAGGCGCAGATGGACGCGCTGGCGGCGGTCTACCAAAACGATGCCGCCAATTATCAGCGCTATGCCGCCCTGGTGCCCTCCAGCGCCGCCAGCCGCCAGCAGCGCGACGACGCAAAGGCAGCTTATGACAATGCCAGGCAGAATTACGAGGCGGCGAAGCAGGCCTATATCCTGGCGGTGAAAGGCCCGCGCCAGGAGGACATCGCCGCCGCCCAGGCCGCGTTTGATGCCGCGCAGGCGCAGGCCCGGCTTGCCGCCGTGGAACTTGCCGATACGAAACTCTACGCCCCGGCCGATGGCGTCATCGAGGAGCGGATACTCGAACCCGGCGACATGGCCTCGCCGCAAACGCCGGTTTACACGATTGCGCTGACCAACCCGCTCTGGGTGCGCGCCTATGTGCCGGAGACTTCGCTGGGTAGAATAATCCCCGGCATGGCGGCGGACATCACGACCGATTCGTATCCCGGAACGGTCTATCATGGCTGGGTCGGCTATCTCTCGCCCACCGCCGAGTTCACGCCGAAGAATGTGGAAACACCGGATTTGCGCGCGCAGCTCGTGTATCAGCTGCGCGTTTATGTCTGCGATGCGCATAACCAGCTTCGCCTGGGCATGCCCGCGACCGTCACGCTGGACCTGACACGCACCGCAACAGCGCCGCGCGGCCCCGCCGCATGTGGTGATGATGCCGCAGGCTGATGCCGCGCCGCTGGTTTTGGATCAGCTCACCCGGCGCTTCAAAATCGGCCGGCGCGCCGTGGTCGCGCTCGATGCGGTTAGCGCCACGGCCGCGCCGGGGCGGGTGGTCGGATTGATCGGGCCGGACGGCGCGGGCAAAACCACGTTGATGCGCCTGATCGCCGGGCTGCTGCGCGCCGATTCCGGTACGATCCGCGTATTCGGCGCCGATGTCGCGGCCGATCCGCTGAAGGTGCAGGGCATGATCGCCTACATGCCGCAACGTTTTGGCCTCTATGAAGACCTGAGCGTGCAGGAGAACCTTGATCTCTATGCCGATCTGCAAGGGGTTGCGCCGCAGGCGCGGGCGGCGCGCTACGGCGAGCTGCTGCACATGACCGGGCTGGCGGCTTTCACCACGCGGCTCGCGGGCAAGCTCTCCGGTGGGATGAAGCAGAAGCTCGGCCTCGCCTGCACGCTCATCCAGCCGCCGCGCCTGCTCCTGCTGGACGAGCCCACCGTCGGGGTCGATCCGGTCTCGCGGCGCGAACTCTGGGCGATCGTGGATCATCTGGTGCGCGGCCAGGGCATGAGCGTGCTGCTCTCCACCGCGTATCTCGATGAGGCCGAACGCTGCGACGAGGTGCTTCTGCTGCATGAGGGCAAGTTGATCGGCGCGGGAAAGCCATCGCAATTCACCCAAGCGATGGCCGGGCGCAGTTTTCAGGTGCGCGCGCCGGGCCTGCCAAAACGCGCCGTGCAGGCCGCATTGTCGCGCCTGCCCGGCGTGACGGACGCGATCATCCAAGGCGAGGCGGTGCGCCTGGTGCTCGCGCAGGGCGCGGGGCTGGAGGTCATCCGCGCCGCCGGCCTGCCCGAATCCGCCATCACGCCGGTGCCCCCGCGCTTTGAGGACCGCTTTGTCGACCTGCTGAAAGCCAAGGCGGCAGCCACGGCAATTGTCCCCACGCCGCCCGCCGGCGCGCCCGCGGCGGTCCGCGCGCCCGCGGCGGCCCGCGCGCCGGTGAGCCAACCCGGCCCGGAGATTGAGGTCTCGCATCTGCTCAAGCAGTTCGGTGATTTCCGTGCGGTTGACGACATCAGCTTCACCGTCGCGCGCGGTGAGATATTCGGCCTGCTCGGGGCGAACGGCGCCGGAAAATCAACCACCTTTCGCATGTTGTGCGGCCTGTTGCCCGCCACCTCGGGCAGCTTGCGGGTCGGCAGCTTCAACCTGCGCACCGCCGCCCCCACGGCGCGCGGGCGGCTGGGCTACATGGCGCAAAAATTCTCGCTCTATGGCGATCTCTCGGTGTTGCAGAATCTGCGGTTCTTCAGCGCCGCTTACGGGTTGACCGGTGCGAAACGCAACGCGCGGATCGACTGGGCGCTGCGTGAATTCGAGCTGGCCCCGATGCGCGATGCCACCAGCCGCGACCTGCCTCTCGGCTTCAAGCAACGAATGGCCCTGGCCTGCGCGCTGATGCACGAGCCCGATGTGCTGTTTCTCGATGAGCCCACCTCCGGCGTGGACCCTCTGGCCCGGCGCGACTTCTGGCAGCGCATCAACGCGCTTGCCGATTCCGGTGTCACGGTGCTGGTCACCACGCATTTCATGGACGAGGCGGAATATTGCGATCGCCTCGTCATCATGGGCCAGGGGCGGATTCTGGCTGAGGGCACCTCCGAGTCCCTCAAGGCCGCCTGCCGCGATGCGACCCACCCCGAGCCGACGATGGAGGATGCCTTCGTCGCGTTGATCATGGCC
>JAJZCG010000054.1 GCA_021846225.1 Pseudomonadota bacterium
CTGCCGCGCTCAGCATCGAGATCGAAAGCGCCGCAAACCAGCCGGTAGGCGGTATTGTCGCGCAGCGCGCCAAGCCGATGCTTGTAGCCAACCTGCCCGGTCCGCCCGCCGCCAACCATGCCCCAACGCAACGGGCGCTCGATCAATTTTTCTCCGTTCAACATGTGCAAAACCTTTTATGATATGAATCCAGGGATTAGACCGCTTGAAAATCCGGCGCGGTCATTTCGGTTATTTCTTATATTGCTCGATATAGCGCTGAATTTCCTGGCGCATGAAGCGGCCGGACTGATCAGCCTTCTCCTCCCAGGCAAAGACGCACGCCGTCATGATTCCATCAAACCCGATCTCGGCCAGCGTGCCGAAAAAATCATCCCACGGCACCTCACCCTGACCGATGTTGAGGTGCTGATGCACCCGCGCGGCGGAGCCTGGAGGATTGACGATATAGCGCAGGCCGGAGCTGCCCTTGTGGTTGAACGTATCGCCGACATGCACATGCGCCAGCACATCGGCGCATGCGCGCAGCATCGCGCGGGTGTCATCGCCGAAATAGAAAGTATGCGGCGCGCAATACAAAAATTTTACCCGCGGCGAATTGACGGTGCGGATGATATCCACCGCCGGCTGAAGGGTCTCCACCCAGTCCTCCGGATGCGGCTCGATATGGAGATTAACCCCCTCGCGCTCGAACACCGGCACAAGCTCTTCCATTGAGCGCCACCAGGCTTCCTCGCATGTTTCAACCATCGAGCCGGTGTGGCAACAATAGCAGGAGCCCTTGTCCGGATGCGGGCCGCGCCCGAATTCGGAGTTCATCGTGTCCACCTCGAGATCAACGGCAATCTGGATGGCGCGCTTCCAATGCCGCACAGCCGCCTGCCGCTCAGCCTCGTCATTCGAGGCCCAGCGGTACATCGGCAGCAGCGAGGCAACGCCAACCCCCGCCTCCTTCAGCGCCCGTTTAAAAGCCCGCACACGCTCGGGAAACACCCGCGGCGCCTTGAACCATTCCAAAAAATCTCCGCGCGGGGAGAGTTCCATCCAGTCATAGCCAAGCTCCTTCACCTTGAAAGGCAGCTCCTCCAGGCTGAGATGGCGGTGCATGAAAGGGTCGAGCGCGATCTTCATAGGACATCACCTTATGGTTGAATACGTCATGCGTTCAGCGGTATCGCCATATTCGCGGCCCATTCTGTATCTTTTTGGCCCGTAAAATGGAATTAGAATCATGACTAAATGATATTTTTGTGCCATTTTATGTCAGTCATAAATGGCATGATTTTGAGGGCCCCGATGAAACGTCCAACCGTCACCGATCTGGCGAATGCCGCCGGCCTCAGCGTTTCGACCGTCAACCGCCTGTTGCACGGCACAGGCGCCTTGCGGCCGGACACCGTCGAACGGATTCTGAATGCCGCGCAATCAATTGGCTTCTACGGCCTGGGCATCCTGCGCGAACGCAAACAAACCAACCTGCCCCGGCGCAGGCTTGGCTTTCTGCTGCAACAATCGCACCGCGCCATCAACCGGCTCTGGGCGGATTCCATCGTCGCAGCCGCGTCCCGGCGGGTTGATACGCTCATCGAGCCGGTCATTGAGTTTGAGGACGATCTCTCGCCAGAAGCTGTCGCGGGCCATTTGCTGGCGCTCGGGGAAGCCTGCGATGCCGTCGCCGTCGTCACTGCCGACCATCCGCTGATCAGCCAGGCGATCGACGAACTGCGCGCCCGCGACACGCCGGTTATCGCCTATATCACCGATCTTTCAGCCGCCAGCCGCGCCGCGTTCGTCGGCACGGACAATTGGAAGGCGGGCCGCACCGCCGCGTGGTTCATCAGCCAGATGGCCCGCCGCCCCGGCAAGGTCTTTCCCTTCGTCGGCAGCCACCGCTACCAATGTCAGGATATCAGTGACGCCAGCTTCCGCTCATATATGCGCGAGCGCGCCCCCGCCTTCGTTGTTCACGAAACCCAGCTGACCAACGAGGAACCCCAGATCGCTTATGAAATCGTCCGGCGGCTAATCGCTGAAGAACCTGATCTGGTTGGAATTTTCGTCGCCGGCGGCGGCATCTCCGGCGTTCTGCGGGCGATGCGCGCCTTTGATGCCCCGCGCCGCCAGGACATAAAAATCGTCTGCCGGGATATCGGCCCGGAAGCACAAAAAGGGCTGGCGGAGGGCTTGATCACGGCAGCCGTCCCCCATTCATTAAAACGAATGCCGGAGGAGCTGATCGAAGTCATGCTCGATCGCATCGAAGGCCGGGGGCAGACATCCATCCAGCAGCGAATTGTGCCCTTTGATATCGTAACCCCCGAAAGCGCGTGAGCCCGCACCACGGTTGCAATTTTATTTTACGATGGGCGTGTCCGGCTGGCCTATCACCCCAGCCGCTTGCGTAAAAACACCCGCCGGTTCCCCGCGGGATAATCCGCCAGCTCGCCAAAACTCTCATACCCATGGCGCAGATAAAACCGCAGCGCCGCCGGGTTCATCGTGTCCAGCCACACCCCGGCGCAGCCGCGCGCGCGCGCCTCATCCTGCGCGGCGGTGAGCAGTTGCGCCCCCAGCCCGCGCCCGCGCATCTCCTCGGCCACGAACAATAATTCCACGAACAGCCAGCCATGCCCGCTGCGGCCCCAGAGCCCGCCTTGCAGCGCATCGCGCTCGTCGCGCAAAAACACCCCCAGCGGCATTGCCTCCGCCGGCCCCAGTAAAGTCTCATGAAACCCGGCCAGCCCCGCCACCAGCGCCGCGCGGGCCTGCGCTGGCGGGTCCGCGGTCACGCTCAGCCGCAGTTCAGCCATAAGCCGTCTCAAACCCCACAAAGCGCGCGCCCGCCGCCTGCAACGCCGCCAGCCCTTCAGCGATTCCCGCCCCGCTGGCCCGGCGCGGCTGGTTGATATGCCCTTCCGTCACATCCCCATCCTTCGCCGCCTCCAGCCGCCGCGCGACAATCTCCGGCGGTAATGAAGCCCCCTGATCCGAGTTCAGCGAATACCCCGCCACCTTGAACCCCAGCGCCTCGATCACCGGAATCGCCGCCGGGCTATAAAGCCCCGCCGCCCCGCGGTACCACTGCGGCCGGCGGCCGGTCACCTTCTCCACGGCCGCCGCCCCGTCCAGAACCTCGGCGCGGATCGCCTCCACCGTCCCGGCGGGCGCCAGCCCATACACGCGCGCATCCCCCAATACCGGCGGCAGATGCCTGGCCCCATGGTTCTCCAGCGTGAAGATATCCGGCCGCGCCAGAAAATACGCCAACCCCTCCGGGTTCCAGCGCATCCACACCGCCGTCACAAAAATCGTGGCCGGTATCGCCTTCGCGACCAGCACATCGGCAATCCGCCGGTCGAACCACCCGGGGCACGCATCCAGGCTCACCGCCACCGTGCGCCCGCCACCCGTACCCCTTACCCGCAAACCTGGCTCCAGCAGCCCCGGCGGACGCCCGCCCGCCAGCGCCGCGCGGCCCATTGTCAGCGCCAGCGCGCCGCCACAAAAAGCCCGCCGCGAAACCACCCCGCAAACCTCACACATCGCAACCACCCGCCGCCGGGCGAAAATGCCCGGCACAGCCCCGGCCATTAAGCGTATGGCGCGCGTTGCACAACCGGCGCGCTATCTCCCGATAATGGTAACCGCCGCCACCCCCGGCGCGCCATAAACCTGGGTATATCCGCTCGCCGGGTTGCCCGGCACCTGGCGCCCGCCCCCCTGGCCGCGCAGCTGGATCACGTTTTCATAAACCTGCCGCAGCCCCGAGGCGCCAATCGGCTCGCCGCACGCCAGGCACCCGCCATCGGTGTTCACCGGCATCGGCCCGCCAATGCGCGTGGCGCCCGCTTGTATCAACGCCTCCTGCTCACCATGCGCGCAAAAGCCGTTCTCGGCCATGTGCATAATCTCAGCGCCCGACTCCGTATCCTGAAGCTGCAACACCTGCATATCCTTGGGGCCGAGTCCGGCCATCTCAAAGGCTGCCTTGGCCGCGAGTTCGGCGGGCGAGGGCCCGCGCTCAATATCCAGGCTGGGCGAGAACACCTCGAACGACCCCTTCACCCTGGTTCGCATCGCCGCCCCGCGCAGCCTTATCTGGTCGCGTCCCAGCTGGCGCGCGCGCGCCGGGCTGGCCAGGATCAGCGCCGCCCCGCCCTCGGAGGGCGAGCAGAACATGAACTTCGTCAGCGGATCATTCACCATCTGCGCGTTCAGAATGTCATCCAGCGCCACCGGCGCGCGCCGCCACGCATGCGGCGCATGCACCGCATTGGCAAACGCCTTCTCCGCCACCAGCCCCAGCGTGCGGCGGCTGATTCCGTGCAGCGCCATGTAACGCTGGATCTTGCTGGCAAAAAACTGCGTGGTCAGCATCATGCCCAGCTCGCCATACCAGTCAGGCAGCCCCATATCGGCCGGCGCCGGGTTGAAGGAGCCGCGCGGATGCTTGTCAAACCCCAGCACGAGCGCCAGATCGAACTCACCGGACTTGATCGCCCAATACGCCGAAAGCAGCGCCGAACCGCCGGTCGCGCACCCATTGGCGACATTGATGAACTGCACGCCCGTAAGCCCCAGCCGCGGCAGCGCCGCATCCGCATCCCCGGCCGCGAAGGAGCCGCCAAAGGCGCATTGCACATCGCGCCATTCCACCCCTGCATCGGCCAGCGCCGCCCGCGCCGCGAACACGCCCTGGTCAAGACCGGAAAGCTCATGCCGCCCAAACGGATGAATCCCCGCCCCGGCAATAAAAACCTCGCTCATGCCCCCTCCGCCCGGAAGATATAACAACTTTGCAAAACGCCATCGGCCCCGTGGTTGAAGGGCACAATCTCCAGCCGCATCGCCAGGCCCAGGCGCGGCTCAACCGCGCCGAACGCCAACCGCGCCTCCACAATCACCTCGCCCGGCAACTCCACATAACCAACCGCATAAGGCTGGAAGCCCCGCTCATCCTCATCACCCGCATAAGGCGGCGCTTTCGGGCGGAAGCGCTGCACCGTCCAGCTCCACAACAACCCGTGCGGCGAGAGCTCCATAGGCTCATAAAAACGCCGCTCGCCGCCTTGCGGCAACGGAAACACAACCTCCCCGCTCTCGCGCCGCCGCCCGCCCAGCAGGCGCGGCCCCTGCGGCGTCTCGATGAACAAATCAGGCGCAATCGCACGCATCAGCCGAGCCTCCGCACCGGGTCGGCGCCGTCCCAGCCCACCGAGAGGCTCTTGATATGGGCAAAACTGTCCAAAATGGCCTGATTCGGCTTCAGCACCTCCACCAGCGAGCCGGGGCCGCCGCCGGTGCTGGCATAAATCGCCTCCACCCCGCCCGCCAGCGTAAGCTCCTGCACCACCGCCGCACCGGCCGCCGCCATGGTGGCGCGCGCCCGCTCCATATCCCCGGTGAGCAGGCAGACATGGTGCAGCCCCTCGCGCCCCTCATCGCGCCAAGTCTTGTAGATCGAGGGCGTCTCGTTGTGCTGCACGATGATCTCGATCTGCAAATCGCCCCAATAGCCAAGATAGAGCGAGAAATCGATGTCCGCAGGCACCCCCTTGTAGGCGGCGGTCTCGGCCTGAATATGTTCCAGCAGCACAAACGGCCCAGCGCCCATGGTCTGCGTCCAGTACTTCAGCGCCGCGTCCACATCCCCGGGAACAAAGGCGAGCTGCATGACATCGCCAATACCGGCAATCGTATTCCTGCGCATCCGTTCGCTTCCTTTTATACTTTTGTTGTTATTTTGTATAATCATAAAAGCGAAAACCCGGCAAGATATTCCCGTCGCATTGCATAAACTATTATATTATTATACTTAAATTGTATATATATTATCCGGAAATCGGACACGCACAACAACCGGGAGAAACGAAGTGGACCTAGGATTAGCTGGCAAAAAAATCATCATCTCCGGCGGCAGCCGCGGCATCGGCCGCGCCATCGCTGAAACATTCGCGGCCGAGGGGGCGGATGTCGCCTTTTTCTCGCGCAACCCCGCGCAGGTTGAGGACACCCGCGCCGCCCTGGCCAAATTCGGCCATAAGGTGGTGGGCGATGTTTTGGATATGCAGGATATGGACGCTTACAAGGCCTGGCTGGTGAAGGCCGCGCAAGCCATGGGCGGCTGCGACATCTTCATCCACAACGCCAGCGCCTCCGGCTCCCAGGCCGCCACGGACTGGCAGAAATGCCTGGACGTGGACATTCTCGGCGGCGTGGCCGGGTGCGAAACGCTGGAGCCCTACCTCGCGGCTTCCGGCGCCGGCGCGGTGATCATCCTTTCCAGCACCGCCGCGGTTGAAACATTTTTCGTGCCGCAGGCCTTCAACGCGCTGAAGGCCGCCCTGCTCACCTATTCCAAGCAGCTCTCGCAGCATTGGGCGGCCAAGGGCATCCGCGTCAACGCCGTCTCGCCGGGCCCCGTCTCCTTCCCCACCGGCAACTGGCAGGCGCTGAAGGGCGTCATGCCCGAAGTCTACGAGGCCACCGAGAAAGCCATTCCGCTCGGGCGCATGGGCAAGCCGGAAGACGTGGCGCGGGCCGTGGTGTTCCTCGCCAGCCCGGCAGCGAGCTACATCACCGGCACCAACCTCATCATCGACGGCGGCTACACCAAGCGCGTGCAGTTCTGAGCCTTGCGCCCCGGGCCTGCACCAGCCCGGGGCCCCGCGCGCGCAAGCACGATGGACGCCGCCCTTCCGCCGGGCTAGGCAGGCCCGGACGCGCCGCTGCGGCGCAACATAACCGGCCATATTGGATTCGCGCATGAGCATCGCCCACCCCCGCCCCGTCCTCGCCACCCACAGCGGCAAATTCCATTGCGATGAGATTTTCGCCTATGCCGTGCTGCGCCTGGCGCTGGATCTGCGCCAGCCCGGCCTTGACCATACGCTGCTGCGCACGCGCAACCCCGCGCTGATTGATCAGGCCGATATCGTCTGGGATGTCGGCAGCGTGTTCGCCCCGGAGCATAACCGCTTCGACCATCACCAGCGCGGCGCGCCGCTGCGCCCTGATGGCACGCCCTTCTCCTCCGCCGGGCTGGTCTGGCAGGTCTATGGCGAACGGGCCGTGGGCGCATTGCTCCGCCCCGCGGGCGCCACCGGCTTTGCCGCCGCCATCGCCGCCGAGCTCGATGCCGGTCTCGTCCTGCGGATCGACGAAATCGACAACGGCGTCTCCGCCAGCGGCCCCCTGGCGCGTGACTCTCTCGGGCTCGCCTCGCTCATCGGCGAATTCAACCCGCCATGGGACAGCCCGGCCGCCAACGGGCCAACGGCCGGCGACGAAGCCTTCCTCGAAGCCACCGCCTTCCTCACCGCCACGCTCGCGCGCCGCGTTGAATCCCTGCGCGCCCGCCATGCCGCCGAGGCCGCCGTGCTGGCCGCGCACCAGCGCAGCGAAGACCCCCGCCTGCTGATCCTGGAAACCGGCATGCCCTGGAAAAACGCCGTCTTCACGCACGGCCTGCCGGTGCTCTTCGCCGTCTCCCCCGCCTCCAACGGCAATTGGATGCTCGATACCGTCCCCCCCGAGCCGGGCTCGTTCGACCAGCGTCTCCCCCTGCCTGCAGCCTGGGCCGGACTCCAGACCGAGGATCTGGCCCGCGAATCCGGCGTCGCGGACGCGGTGTTCGTGCATACGCGCCGCTTCGTCGGCGCCGCGAAATCGCGCGAGGGCGCGGTGGAGCTGGCGCGCAAAGCCCTCGCCGCCGCGTAAGGCCCCTCACATCAATAGTTGAACTGGTAGCTCAGCCCCACGCTGCTGCTGTTGCCGGTACGGCTGGTGCCTGTTGAGCTTTGCAGCTTTAGCCCCTTGGTGAGGTTGATCTCCACGGTCGCCTGCGTGCCCTGGCCATTGGCCGCCTGCGCCGCGCCGAGATAAACCCCCGGCGCCACGTAGCGGCCCGCCTCCACCGATGGGGGGCCGCTCGCGTTGCTGCTCAGCGAAAGCTGGCTAAGCCCCAGCGCGCCGCGCACGGCATCAAGCGGATTGGGCAGCCCCCCGCCCACGCCTGAAAGCTGCGCCAGCGCCGCCGCCAATGAGGCCGTCTGAAACGGTGAAAGGCTCGTGGTGCTCTGCCCGAACAGCAGTTGCGCCAGAATTTCATCCGAGGGCAACGGCGGCACGCTGCTCAGCGTGATCACCGGCTTGCCCGCCGTCCCGCCCACGATCAACGTGGCCGTGCTGTTGCCGCTGCCCGTGCTGGTGGCTTCCAGGTCGAGCGCCGGCATGAACCCGGCGCCGTTGAAGCTCACGCTGCCCTTGGTGAAGTTCAGGGTTTTCCCGGTCAGCGAGACATAACCGCGAATCAGCTCGAACCCGCCCTCCGGGTTGGGTGCCGCCAGCGTGCCGGTGATATGCACCCCCCCGCCCAACTCCGCGAAAACACCAGCACCCCGCACAAAAATCTGGTTCCGCCCGCTCACCCGCAAGTCAAGCGCGACATCCGGCGGCGGCAGCGGCGCGGGCGGCGGCGGCGCCCCCTCGTTGACAATCGGCAAATCAGCGACACTCGGCGGCAACGACTGCGAAAGATTGATCTCCGCTTTTTTGATATCCACATTCCCCGCCAGCAGCAGCCGCCCCCGCAGCGCCCCGGTCAAGCTCAGCGCGGCATCCACGCTGCCGCTCAGATTATCCGAGGCGATCGGGCTGGCGTTGGCCGCATCCAGGGTCAAATCGAGCGGCATGTCCGCCCCGCCCAGGTCAAGCGTACCCTGGCCGGTGATCCGCCCCGCCCCGGCGGTGGCCTGAAAACTTTGCAGCGTCAGCATCTGCCCTGCCGCCTGCACGCGCGCCGTCATATGTGTCAGGTTCAGACCCGTGCTGATATCCTGCACACTGCCATCCGCCAGCGTGGCGCTGCCGGTGGCCAAGGGCGCGTCCGGCGTGCCCGTCAGCGTCATATCCGCCGCCACCATCCCACGCGCCATGGCGTCGCGCGCCGCCAGCAGCGGGTCCAGCAACCGCAGATCCCCCCGCCCGGCCACATGCAAATTCATCGCACCCGCCGCATCGAACGGCACCACCCCCTCGGCGGCAAGCCCCACCTGCGCCCCGGCGCTCAACACCGCCTTCACGCGCGCGCTGCGGTCCATCACCGTGGCGCTGGCGCTTAAATCCACCGGCGGCAGCGCGGCGCCCGGCCCCGCCTGCAGCTTGATATCGCGCGCGCTGAAGCTGACCTGCCCCACCGGCGCCGCCAGCCTGCCGCTCAACGCCGCGCGGCCCGCGAGCGTGCCGGTGGCCTTCACCCCCGGCATGAACAACCCGGCCAGGCTGGCGGGCAGGTTCTGCACACTCACCTTCGCATCCAGCCGGGGCGTGAGCATACCATCCAGCTCAACCCGCCCGCCGTTTACCCCCAGCGCGAGATGGCGCACCACAACCCCGGACCGCGCCACGATCCCCGCCGGGCCACGCAGCACGGCATCCACCTGCCGCCAGGATGCGGTGAGCGCCGCCAGCGTCGCGGTGCGCGTCTCCAGATCAACCACACCAGCCAGCGCCACCCGCGCCGGGGCCGGGCCCAGTGCGCGCGTGCTGGCCTGCGCCCGCACGGCAAGCGCGGCGGCGGGGCCCACGGCGTTGAGCGCGGCATCCACGGCGCCAAAACGCCGCACCACCACCAGGTTTTGCGCGTCGAATTTCAGTCTGAGGATCTTGCCCGCCGAATATGAGAAATCCGCCGCCACCCGGCCGCCAAGCGGCAGCGGCGAGAAGCGCGCGAAATCATCCAACCGCCCGATGCTGAGCTTCGCGGTGCCGGTGGGCAGCGCCGCGCCGGGGGCCAGAGCAAGATCCGCCTGCGCATCCAGCGACCGCCACACCGCCTTCCTGACGCTGAAAACCACCCCCCCCTTCGCATCGCGCGCAAAAGTGGCGTCGAGGGCAAGCGGCGCGTTTTCCAGCGCACCGGAGGCGGTGAGCGTACCCTGCGGCAAGCGTGGCAGATGCCGCGCGTCAAGAACAATGCTGAACGGGCCGGAGGGGATGTTCTTCTCGGCGGCATTGCCGGTCAGCACCGCCCGCGCGGCAAAATCGCCGGGCGCGCCGGTGATGCTGCCCGTCCCCGCGGCACTGCCGGCAATCCCGGGGAAAAACGCGCCAAGCCGTGGCAAGGCGAGCTGCATCTGTAAATTCACCGCCGCCGGGGTCATGCGGCCGCTGGCCGAGAGCTGGAATGCCGCCCCCGAAGCCGCAAACCGCCGGATCTCCCAAACCCGGCCGCGCAAATCCGCGTCGAGTGAGAATTGCCCGGCGGGGCCGGTGAGTTTCGCAAGGCCGTATGGTCCGGCGGTGAGCGCGGTGGCGCCGGAGAGCGCCAGATGAACGCCGCCAGCCCGCGCCGCCGCCACCAGATGCACCGTGGCGCTGCCCGCCACGACCTGCCCGGCCAGCGCACCCACCGGCGCCAGCGCCGGGAGGTCAAACACCACATCCGCGCGCGGGCTTCGCGGATTGAGCCCCAGCGTACCGCTCCCGCTCAGCCGCGCCGCCCCCAATGCGGCATCAAAACGCAATGCCGCGCCGCCGCGCGGCCCGGCCAGCGTGGCATCCAGCCGCAGCGGCCCCTGCCCGTGCAGCCCCGCAAGCCGCGCGAGCAGCCCCCCGCCCGGCTCGGCCGCCCGCAACCTGGCAAATACGGTTTGCCCGTCCATCCGGGCGTCCAGCATGTAATCCGCCCCGCCTTGCCCCGCCGTGGCCTTCAGCGCCACACCGCCGCGCGCAAACCCGTGCAAATGCGCCGCACCGCTGAGGTTGAAGGTGGTTGGCGCACCTGCCAGCGCGGCGCCGAGGTTGAATTCCGGCACGCTCAGCCGGGCCACATCCACACGCCATGCGGAAAACCTGCCCGCCAGCCCGCCACCGCCACTGCTTTTTCCCGCCACCGGCAGGCGGCGCATATCCAGCACCGCCGCGCTCAGCGAGGTCACGGCAATCCGCCCGCTCAGCAACGCGGCTGGTTGCCAGCGCAGCTCCAAGTCCCGGCCTTTCAGCCACACACCGCCCGTGTCAGCCAGGGTGAGGCTCGCCAGCTTGACATCCGCGGGAAAATGCCCGGACAGGCCCGAAATTCCCTCCCCCGGCGCCAGCAACCGGTTAATCTCCCGCTCGGCGAACCGCCGCCCCCCGCCGGTATTCAACCCGATGCAAACCCCGCCCAGCGCCAGCAGCACCAGCCCGGCCGCCAGCCCGGCCGCCAACCCCAGCATCAGCACCAGCGTGCGCAGCCCGCGCATCAGAACGCCTCACCAAAACCGGCATAAAGCGCAAAAGCCGCGCTGCCCGCCACGCGGGTGAAGGGAAAGGCGAGGTCCAGCCGGATCGGCCCGATGCTTGTATAATAGCGCAGCCCCAGCCCGGCCCCCACCCGCAACGTACCCGCAAACGGCCGGCTCCCCGCACTCACCTGCCCGGCATCAATGAACGGCACCACGCCGAAACTCTTGCCCACCCGCTGGCGAAACTCCAGGCTCGCCGCATCCATCGCCAGGCCGCCCTCGGGCGCATCATCGGGAAACAGCGGCCCGATCGTCTGATACGTATAGCCGCGCACCGTGCCCGAACCGCCCGCGTAAAACCGCTGGTCCGGCGGCACCTGGAACACCCCCGCCCCTTGGATGCTTCCAATCTGGCCGCGCAGCGCCACCACCCCGCGCCCGGCGGGCTCCACGGGAACATACCCCGCCACTGACCCCTGCGCGATGATGAACGGCTTGCCCGCGCCCGCCGCCGGCAGGGTTGGTGTCACCGTGGCGGAAGCATTCACGCCGCTGGTGGGCTCCAACAGATTATCCGCGGTGGAATAGCTCAGCGTAACAGGCAGCTGCGCCAGCGCGTAATCACGGTTGACCCCCTGCTGGCGCACCCGCTCGGCTGTGAATTGCGGCCCATAGGTGAGGCTGAGATGCGCGCCAAGCGGGCGCGAGAGCGTAACCCCGGCCAGCAGCGCCTTGCGGCTGTAGGCGGTGAGGGATTCATTCAGCGCCTCCAGCGAAACGCTGAGCATCTGCCCCCTGGCGGCAAAATCCGGCTTGGCGAAAACGGCTTTCAGGTCATAGCCCGGCGCCCTGGTGCCGGTGGCCGCCAGCCCGTTCCCGGCGGCGGTGAATTTCAGCCGCTCGGCATGGGTGAACACATCGCGGTCCTCCCAGGAGGTGCCCAGCGTCAGCCCGGTGTCAGTGGCGTAGAGCGCGCTCAAGCTAACCGCGTGGCGCTTTTGCGGCACAACCCGGAAGGCCACCGGCACCGCGCCCTCCGCCGTGGCCTTGGCGGCGGGCACCGGCGTCACGGCGGCAAAAACGCCCAGGCCCAGCAGCGAGTCCCGGGCCTGCGCCAGGGCCGTATCCGAGAACGGCTGCCCCGGCCGCAGCGCGATATGCCGGCGCAGAAACGCCGCGTTGGTGCGGGTGAGCCCCTCGAAGCTGATCGGCCCGATGCGCACGCGCGGCCCAGGGGTGATGGTGTAGGTAACATCCAGCCGGTGCGTGGCAAGCCGCGCCACGGCCCAAGGCTGGCTCACCTCGGCAAAGGCGTAGCCCGCATTGCGCAGGGCGGCGCGCAACGCCGGAGCCGCCGCCAGAATCGGCGCCGCCAGCGCGGCTTGGCCGGGTTGCACCATGGGCGGCGCCACAAAACCCGGCGGCAGGCCGGGGGTTTCCACCTTGCCCAGCCGGAATTGCGCCCCCTGATGCGCCGTCACCCGCACCGCCACGCTCCGGCCCTGCGGCAGCGCGTTCAACATATCCAGCAACGCCGGATCACCCAGCGCGTCACCGCCGATGGTAATCTCCACGCTCCCGCCATCATAGCCCAGGCTGTGCAGCACCACCGCGAATTTCCGCGCATCCTCGCGCGCCCGCCCGATGAGCGCGAACGGCCCGGCGGGGAGTTTTTTCTGCACCGCGACAAGCGCTGAGCTCTGCCGCAACAGCCCGTCCAGCGCACCATCCCCGCTGGGAACAAAATTGACCGTATAACTCACCGGATCAGCGGCCAGCGCCACCCGCCCGATAAAAACCGCCATGCCGGCCAACCAAAGAAGTTTGCAGCGCCGCATTGCGGGAGGTTGCCACGTCCGGGCCCATTGGCCAAGACGCACCCTCCTCACGCGCAGGCGGAGGCGATCAGCGGCGCCAGCGCCCGGTATTCCGCCGCGTGCGGGCTGTTGGGGCGCCACGCCAGCGATACGCTGCGCCAGCCGCCCGCCCCCTCCAGCCGCCGCAGTTCAACATCCGCCCCTTCGGTGATCCCGGCCATCACCGCCAGGCGCGGCACCAGGGTCAGCCCCAGCCCGCCGGCGACCATCTGGATGAGCGTGTGCAGAGACGTCGCGGCAAACTCGGAGCTGCGCCCAACCCCCGTGCCGCAGGTGCTCAGCACCTGGTCGCGCAGGCAATGGCCTTCCTCCAGCAACAAAAACGGCTCCGCCGCCAGCGCCGCCACGGCCACGCTCTCGCGCGCCGCCAGCGGGTGCCCTTTGGGCAGCGCCACCAGAAACTCATCGCGCTGCACCGCCAGCGTCTCCGCCCCGCCGCAGGGGCAAGGCTCGGCCAGCACCAGCACATCGAGATGCCCGCCCTCAAGCTGGTCCAGCAGCCGCCCGGTCTGGTCCTCGCGCAGGAACAGCTTCAGCCCCGGATAAGCCTCACGCAGTGCGGGCATCAGGCGGGGGAGCAGAAACGGCCCGATGGTGGGGATAATCCCCAGGCGCAACGGCCCGGTCATCGGCGCGCGCGCGGCATCCGAGGCTTCCGCCAGCGCCGCCAGCGCGCTCAGCGCGGTGCGCGCCTTGGCCACCAGCTCCAGCCCCAGCGGCGTGAACACCGCATGCTTGGTGGCGCCGCGGTCGAGGATCGCCGCGTCCAACTGGCGCTCCAGCGCCAGAATCCCAGCCGATAGCGTGGATTGCGACACCGCGCACGCCGCCGCCGCACGGCTGAAATGCCCGCTCTCGGCCAAAGTGACCAGATAACGCAGCTGCTGCGGTGTCGGCAGATAAACCATCGGTTCCCCCGGTCAGGCCCTCACGCCGCGGGCGCCAGACGGATCAGATAATCAAACGCCGAAAGCGCCGCCTTTGCCCCATCTCCCGCCGCAATGACGATCTGCTTATAGGGCACCGTGGTGGCGTCCCCGGCCGCGAACACGCCAGGCACCGAGGTCTCGCCGCGCGCATCCACCTCGATCTCGCCGCGCGGCGAGAGCGCCACCACGCCCTTCAGCCATTCGGTGTTGGGAACCAGACCGATCTGCACGAAAATACCATCCAAATCGAGCCGGTGCATCGCCTCGCTCACCCGGTCCTTGTAGCTCAGGCCCACCACCTTGCTGCCATCACCGTGCACCTCGGTGCTGAGCGCGGAGGTGATGACCGTTGTGTTTGGCAGGCTGGCGAGCTTGCGCTGCAACACCGCATCGGCGCGCAGCTGGGCGTCGAACTCGATCAGGGTGACATGAGCCACGATCCCCGCCAGATCAATCGCCGCCTCCACCCCGGAGTTGCCGCCGCCGATCACCGCCACCCGCTTGCCCTTGAACAACGGGCCGTCGCAATGCGGGCAATAGGCGACCCCCTTGTTGCGGTATTCGTCCTCGCCCGGCACGTTCATCTGGCGCCAGCGCGCACCCGGCGCGAGGATCAGCGCGCGCGCCCGCACCGCCGCCCCGCTGGCCAGTTGCACCTCGGTCAACCCGCCCGCCGCCGGGATAATGCCGGTGGCGCGCTGCAGGTTGATGATGTCCACCCCATAGCCGCGCACATGCTGCTCCAGCGCGGCGGCGAATTTCGGCCCTTCGGTATGCGGCACGGAGATGAAATTCTCGATCGCCATGGTATCGAGCACCTGGCCGCCGAACCGCTCGGCCAGCACCCCGGTACGGATGCCCTTGCGCGCCGCATAAACCGCCGCCGCCGCCCCTGCCGGGCCGCCGCCCACAATCAGCACATCATACGCCGCGCGCGCCGCAATCGCCGCGGTCTCCCGCTCGGCCGCGCCCGTATCCAGCTTGGCGAGAATCTCCTCCAGCGTGATCCGCCCCTGGCTGAACTCCGCGCCGTTCAGCAGCACGGTGGGCACCGCCATCACCTTGCGCGCCTCCACCTCGGCCTGGAACAATGCCCCGTCGATCGCCACATGCGTAATGCGCGGGTTGATGACGCTGAGCAGGTTGAGCGCCTGCACCACATCCGGGCAGAGCTGGCAGGATTGCGAGAAATACGTCTCGAAATGATATTCGCCCGTCAGCGCCTCGATCTGGGCAATCACCTCCGGGGTGATTTTGGGCGGATGCCCGCCCACCTGCAGCAGCGCCAGCACCAGGGAGGTGAATTCATGCCCCATCGGCAGCCCGGCGAAACGCACGCTCACATCGCTGCCCACGCGGTTGATCGCAAAAGACGGCACCCGCGCATCCTGCCCGTCGAGCCGCAGGGTGATCTTCTCCGATTGCGCCGCCACATCGCGCAGCAGGGCGAGCAGCTCCTCGGATTTGGCGCTGCCATCAAGCGCCGCCACCAGCTCCATCGGCATCGTGACGCGCTCAAGATAGGCCTTCAACTGGCCTTTAAGGCTGTTGTCCAACATAAAACCGCTCCCGTGGAAAAATTCAGCGCCTCTACCCGCGGGGCCGGCGTATCCGGCGGTGTGGGGAGGCTTGCTTCAGGCTTTCATAGCGTCTCCACCGCCGCGAACCGGCGGTGGAGATTCGTATGGTATTTAGATTTTGCCGACCAGATCGAGCGACGGCGCCAGGGTCGCATCGCCCTCATGCCAATGCGCCGGGCAAACCTCGCCAGGGTGCGCGGCGACATACTGCGCGGCCTTCACCTTGCGCAGCAGCTCGCTGGCATCGCGGCCGATGCCCCCGGCGTTGATCTCGACGATCTGGATCACGCCCTGCGGGTCGACCACGAAAGTGCCGCGATCCGCCAGGCCGGCATCCTCGATCAGCACCTCGAAATTGCGGCAGATGGCGTGCGTCGGGTCGCCAACCATGAAATAGCCGATCTTCTTCACGGCCTCGGAGGTGTCGTGCCAGGCCTTGTGGGCGAAATGCGTATCGGTGGAAACCGCGAAAATCTCAACGCCCAGCTTCTGGAACTCGGCATAGTTGTTGGCGAGGTCCTCAAGTTCGGTCGGGCAGACGAAGGTGAAATCCGCCGGGTAGAAGAACACCACGGACCACTTGCCCTTCAGGTCGGCATCGCTCACCGGCACGAACTTGCCACTCTTGTAGGCCTGGGCCGAGAACGGTTTAACAGCGGTATTGATCAACGACATATTTTATTCGCTCCTGCGGATTGGTGTTAACGGCCCCTATCTAAGCCCGCTTCCACCATTTAGGAAATTGATTTTATTCGTCACCATAATCGATTTAACCGATAAGCCACAAAACTCCCGGCGGTTTGCGGCCCTGCACGCTTGCCTCTAAGAGCCAGAGCACCGCACCACCACCGAGGACTTCATGATTCGCCTTGACAACATCAGCAAGCAGAACGGCAGCCGCCTCATCTTCATCGAGGCATCAGCCGCCTTGCAGAAAGGCGAGAAGATCGGCCTGGTCGGCCCCAACGGCGCAGGCAAAACCACACTGTTTCGCATGATCACCGGGCAGGAGGCGCCCGATGAAGGCCTCGTCCTGGTTGATCGCGGCATCACCATCGGCTTCTTCAGCCAGGATGTGGGCGAGATGGCCGGCCGCAGCGCCGTTGCCGAGGTGATGACGGGCGCCGGCCCGGTCAGTGAAATCGGGGTGGAGCTGGCCCAGTTGGAAGCCGCGATGGCCGATCCCGCTCAGTTTGACCATCTGGACACCATCATCGAACGCTTCGGCGAGGTGCAGTCGCGTTTTGAGGAGCTGGGCGGCTACGCGCTGGAGGGCCGCGCGCGCGAGGTGCTGGACGGTTTGGGCTTCAGCCAGGAGATGATGGACGGCGATGTCGGCAAGCTCTCCGGCGGCTGGAAGATGCGCGTCGCCCTGGGCCGCATCCTGCTCATGCGCCCCGATGTCATGCTGCTCGACGAGCCTTCCAACCATCTCGACCTTGAAAGCCTGATCTGGCTGGAGCAATTCCTCGCCGGCTATGACGGCGCCCTGCTGATGACCTCCCACGACCGCGAATTCATGAATCGCGTCATCAACAAGGTCATCGAGATCGACGCCGGAAACCTCACCAGCTTCTCCGGCGATTATGAGTTCTACGCCCGCCAGAGCGCGCTCAACGAAAAGCAGCAGCAGGCCCAGTTCGAGCGCCAGCAGGCGATGCTGGCCAAGGAGGTCGCCTTCATCGAACGCTTCAAGGCCCGCGCCTCGCACGCCGCCCAGGTGCAGAGCCGGGTAAAGAAGCTGGAAAAGATCGACCGCGTCGAGCCGCCCAAACGCCGCCAGACCGTGGCGTTCGACTTCCGCCCCGCCCCGCGCTCCGGCGAGGATGTGGCGAATTTCCGCGGCGTGCATAAGCGTTACGGCAACAAGGTGATCTATGAAGGGCTGGACCTGCTGGTCCGGCGCAAGGAGCGCTGTTGCGTTCTGGGGGTAAACGGGGCTGGCAAATCCACGCTGCTCAAGCTGGTGACGGGCACCACCGCGCCCGATTCAGGCTCCGTCACCCTGGGCGGCAGCGTGAAAATGGGCTATTTCGCCCAGCACGCCATGGATCTGCTGGACGGCGGCGCCACCGTGTTCGAAACACTGGACGCAACCTTCCCCCACGCCGGCCAGGGCGCGCTGCGCACGCTCGCGGGCGCCTTCGGCTTCTCGGGCGATGAGGTGGAAAAACGCTGCCGCGTGCTCTCGGGCGGCGAGAAGGCGCGGCTTGTGATGGCGCTGATGCTGTTCGACCCGCCGAACTTCCTGGTGCTGGACGAACCCACCAACCATCTGGACCTCGCCACCAAGGAAATGCTCATCACCGCCCTCGCGCAATATGAGGGCACAATGCTGTTCGTCTCGCATGACCGGCATTTCCTTGCCGCCCTCTCCAACCGGGTGCTGGAACTAACCCCCGAGGGCATCCACCAATATGACGGCGGCTACACCGAATACGTCGCGCGCACCGGCCACGAGGCGCCCGGCCTGCACGTCTGAGCCTACCCCGCCAGCGCTTACCCCGCCAGCGCTTCCTCCGCCTGGGGGTCGCCCGGCGCGGTGGCCCAGGCCAGTTCCACGAGCGTCACAATCCGCCGCCCCGTGCCATCCAGCTGGCACACAATCAGGCCCTGTTCTTCCATATAGCTCAGCACCCGCCGCGCGCGGCCCAATGAGCGTGTGCCATAGGCGCGCGCAATCGCCAGATCGCCCGGGCAGGCCAGCCCCTCGCGTGCCGCGCGGGCGAGCATCATGAAGATGCCCTGCATATCCTCCGGCAAAATGGCGGCGCGCGCCAGCACATCCTGCCAAACATCGTCCTGCGCCACCTCGGCGCTGATCCCGGCGCGCGCGCGCGTCAGCATCCGGCGGAAGGCGCCCAGGTCCGGCGCGCCCGCGCCCAGCCCCTCGATGCGGCAGCGCACCAGAAAATCCTGGTAGAGCACGCCAATGGCACGGAACCCCGCCTCCGGGTCCGCCAGCAGCGCGTTCAAAATACGGTCCAGCCGCGCGCGCCGCGCCGCCAGCTCCTCGGGGCTCGGCGGTGCTTCCAGAATATCCGCACCGGCCTCCCGCACGGCGGGCTTGGCCGCCATCAGCTGGCTCAACAGGTCCGGCGGCGGCGCCATGCGGCGCGGCGGCCGCGCGGCCTCCGGCGGCGGCGCCGCCAGAATCACCGCATGCGCATCCTCCATCGCTTCGGGCAGCGGCATCAGCCTCTGGGTGGCATTGCGCGGCTGGGTCTGGGTCGCGCCAATCCGCAGGCTCAGCGGGCGGCGCGAAAGTGCCGGGCCCAGCGCCATGAAATGCCCGCGCTCCAGGTCGCGGAACGCTTCCGCCTGCCGCCGCTCCATCCCCAGCAGGTCGGCGGCGCGCGCCATGTCGATATCCAGAAACGTGCGCCCCATGAGGAAATTGGACGCCTCCGCGGCAACATTCTTGGCCAGCTTGGCCAGCCGCTGGGTTGCAATCACCCCGGCCAGCCCGCGCTTGCGCCCCCGGCACATCAGGTTCGTCATCGCCCCCAGCGAGAGCTTGCGCGCCTCATCGGACACCTCCCCGGCAATCGCCGGCGCGAACAACTGCGCCTCATCGACCACCACCAGCATCGGGTACCAATGGTCCCGCTCAGCCTCGAACAACCCGCCCAAAAACGCCGCGGCGCGGCGCAGCTGGTTCTCGGCGTCGAGCCCCTCCAGGTTGAGCACCGTGGAAACACGGTGGATGCGCGCCCGCTCGCCCGCCAGCTGCAAACCCTGCTCGCTATGGGCCTGCGCATCTATCACCAAATGGCCAAACGCTTCCGCCAGGGTGACAAAATCGCCCTCAGGGTCGATAATCGCCTGCTGCACCCAGGGCGCGCTCTGTTCCAGCATCCGGCGCAACAGATGAGATTTGCCCGAGCCCGAATTGCCCTGCACCAGCAG
>JAJZCG010000055.1 GCA_021846225.1 Pseudomonadota bacterium
GAGCATGTAGAGGGCGACGGCGAAGATCAGGAATGAGAAGACGGTGCTCAGCCGACCGGCCGTGCCCGAGAGCAGCCGGGCCGTGCGCATGCCAAAGAAGCTGCCCAGGAAGCCGCCGAGGATGAAGACGATGGCCAGAGGCCAGTCAACCAGGCCGGAGAGGGCGTAGTTGGCCGCGGTTGTCAGCCCGAAGGCGGTGACGGCGACCAGAGATGTGCCGATGGCGTTGAGCACCGGCATGCCGGTGGAGATGAGCAGGCCGGGGACGATGAGAAAACCGCCGCCAATGCCGAAGAAGCCGGAGAACAGGCCGGTGCCAAACCCCATGCCGAGGACTTTGGGCGCGTTTTTGCGTTCGCACGCGGCGTCGGCGTTGCCGGGGTTGTTGCGCCCGCGCAGCATGAGAATGCCGACCGCGATCATCAGCAGCGCGAAGAGGAAGAGCAGCTTCTGGCCGTCGAACGCCTTGCCGGCGCTGCTGCCGAATATGGCGCCAACAACCCCCGCCACGGCGAACACGCCGCCGCATTGCCAGCGCACGGTGCCCGCGCGGTGGTGGTTGAACAGGCCGGTGGCGGCATTGGCGGCGACCGCCAGCGCGCTGGTGCCGATGGCGATGTGCGGGTTTTTGATGCCCACGACATAGAGCATGAGCGGCACCGCCAGGATGGAGCCGCCGCCGCCGACCAGCCCGAGGGTGAAGCCGACGAGCGTGCCGGAGAACCCGCCGAGGACGAGTTGGAGTTGTGTGAGGATCATAGCAGGTTCAGCGGAAGTTTGAGGTAGCTGGTGCCGTTGTCCTCGGGCGGGGGCAGCTGGCCCGCGCGGATGTTGACCTGCACGGCGGGCAGGATGAGCCTGGGCATGCCCAATGTGGCATCGCGCGTGGTGCGCATGGCGGCGAAGGTGTCTTCGCTGATGCCGTCGTGGACATGGATGTTGGTGGCGCGCTGGGCCGCGACGGTGGTTTCCCAGATGAATGCATCGCGGCCGGGGGCTTTATAGTCGTGGCAGAGGAAGATCCGGGTTTCATCTGGCAGGGCGAGCAGGCGGCGGATGGAGCGGTAGAGCTGGCGGGCGTCGCCGCCGGGGAAATCGGCGCGCGCGGTGCCGTAGTCGGGCATGAAGAGCGTGTCCCCGGCGAAGGCGGCGTCACCGATGATGTAGGCCATGTCGGCCGGGGTGTGGCCGGGGACGTGCAGGGCGATTGCCGGGAGGCTGCCCAGCGCAAACGTGGCGCCGTCGTCGAACAGATGGCCGAACTGCGAGCCGTCGCGCGCGAATTCATCGCCAAGGTTGAAGATTTTGCCGAAGACGTTCTGCACGGCCAGGATTTCGCGCCCGATGGCGATTCTCCCGCCGCAATGCTGCTGGATATAGGGCGCGGCGGAGAGATGGTCGGCGTGGGCGTGGGTTTCCAGCAGCCAGTCCAGCGTGATGCCGGTGGCGCGCAGGTAGGCGATCACGGCGTCAGCCGAGGTGGTGGTGGTGCGCCCGGCGGCGGTGTCGAAATCGCGCACGCAGTCAATCACCGCGCCGCGTTTGGTGGCGGGGTCGTGCAGCACATGGGTGGCGGTGAAGGTGGCTTCGTCAAAGAAGGTTCGCACCTCAACGCGGGGGGCTTGGCGCGCCTGGAGGATCTGCCGCGCGGCCTGGGCCAGGTGCGGATCGGCGGGATTATTGTACGTCATGGGGCCGTCCATCGTCACGCAGTACCACATAAATGGCCGGGATAACCAGCAAGGTGAGCAGGGTGGAGGATGCCAGACCAAACAGCAGCGAGGTGGCGAGACCCTGAAAGATCGGGTCCGAGAGGATGGTGACGGCGCTGATCATGGCCGCGACGGCGGTGAGCAGGATGGGCTTGGCGCGGATGGCGCCGGCTTCCAGCAGCACGCTACGCAGCGGACGGCCTGTGCCTTGCCGGCAGCGGATGAAATCCACCAGCAGGATGGAGTTGCGCACGATGATGCCCGCCAGCGCGATGAAGCCGATCATCGAGGTGGCGGTGAAATCCGCGCCCAGCAGCCAGTGGCCGAGCATGATGCCGATGAGGGTGAGCGGGATGGGGGTGAGCACCACCAGCGGCAGTTTGAAGCTGCCGAACTGCGCCACCACCAGCACATAGATGCCCAGGATGGCGGCACCGAAGGCGATGCCCATGTCGCGGAAGGTGACATAGGTGATCTGCCATTCGCCATCCCACAGCAGGGAGGGTTTGGCCTCATTCGTGGGTTGGCCGGCGAAGCGGATATCGGGCTTGGGCAGGCTGCCCCAGTTGGCTTTTTCGATGGCTTTATCAACGGCGAACATGCCGTAGATGGGGGCTTCGAACTGGCCGGCCAGCTCGCCTGTCACCATGTCGGCGTAATGGCCGTCGCGGCGGTAGATGGCGCGTGAGCCGAGGGTGTTCTTCACGTCGACCACCTGGCCCAGTTCCACGATGCCGCGCGCGCCGGGCAGCGCGTTGGCGGGAACGGGGGTGTCAGCGACCGACTGGTTCCAGGTAAGGCCGGATTTGGGCAGGCCGATGGCGATTTCCAGCGGCGGGCTGTCTGAGCCGCGGTAGGAATAGCCGATGCCCTTGCCGGAAAAGAGGTCTTGCAGCGTGGCGTTCACGTCGCTTTGCTGGACATGGAAATATTCCAGCTCGTCCTGGTCGACGGTGATGTTCAGGCGCGGCGGGGGGCGGCCGTAGCTGTCGTCGACATCGACAATGAAGGGGATGGATTTGAAGATGGCCTTCACGCGCTGGGCCACTTCGAGGCGGGTTGCCTGGTTGGGGCCGTAGATTTCAGCCAGCAGCGAGGCGATGACCGGCGGGCCGGGCGGGACTTCCACCACCTTGATGACGCCGCCGGGCGGCAGGGGCAGGCCGGAGTCGAGCTGGCGGCGCAGCGCGATGGCGATGGCGTGGCTCTCTCTCTCGCGTTTGTCTTTGCCAACGAGGACGATGTGCAGCTCACCCAGCTCGGGCGACTGGCGGGCGTAGTAATGGCGGACCAGACCGTTGAAATCAAAGGGCGCGGGTGTGCCGGCGTAAACCTGCATGGAGGTCACCTCGGGCATTTTTCCAGCGATTCTGGCCGCGGCGAAGAGAGTGCGCTCGGTATCCTCCAGCGTGGCGCCGGGGGGCAGGTTTAGCACCACGTCCAGCTCGGATTTATTGTCAAAGGGCAGGAGTTTGACCTTGACCAGCTCAAAATAGAACATCGAGCAGGCCAGGATGGTTGCGGCGCCGACGATGAGCAGGAAGCGCAGCGCGCGTTTGCGGGTTTTGAGCAGCGGCGCGGCGATGCGCAGATAGAGGCTTGCCAGCCGTCCGCCGTGATGCGCGCCATGCCCGCCGGCCGCGGCCTCCCGCGGTTTGACGAATTTGAGCATCATCCAGGGCACCACGGTCATCGCCACGAAAAAGGAGAAGACCATGGCGGCGGAGGCGACCGCGGGGATCGGCGCCATGTAGGGGCCCATGAGGCCGCTGACGAAGAGCATCGGCAGCAGCGCCATGACCACGGTGAGGGTGGCGAAAATGGTTGGGTTGCCGACCTCGGCCACGGCCTCGATGGCGGCCTGCAGGCGTGTGCGGCCATCACGCATCTCCCAATGGCGGGTGATGTTCTCGATGACCACGATCGCATCGTCGACCAGGATGCCGATGGAGAAGATGAGCGCGAAGAGGCTGACGCGGTTGATGGTGTAGCCCATCATCTCGGCGGCGAAGATGGCGAGCAGGATGGTGGTGGGGATGACCACCGCGGTGACCGCGGCTTCGCGCCAGCCAAGGGTGAAGCCGATGAGCAGCACGATTGAGATGGTGGCAAGCGCCAGGTGGAAGAGCAGCTCATTGGCTTTTTGTGTGGCGGTTTTGCCGTAGTCGCGGGTGACCTGCACGTTGATGTCACCGGGTATGAGCTGGCCGCGCAAGGTTTTAACCTGCGCCAGCACGGCCCGCGCCACGGTGACGGCGTTGGCGCCGCTGACCTTGGCGATGGCCAGTGTGACGGCGGGAGATTGGGTCCAGCCGGTTTTGCCGCGGTTGAGCGCCCAGACCTGCTGCTCCAGCGGTTTGGGACCGAAGACGACTTTTGCCACGTCGCGGACATAGACGGGACGATTGTCGCGCGTGGTGACCAGCAGCAGGCCGATGTCGGGCACGCCGGAGAGGGTATGGCCGACATCCACGCCCTCCATTTTGCCGTTGTCGCGGATGGTGCCGGCATTGAAGGTCTGGTTGGCTTCCTGCACGCGCGCCACGAGCTGTTGCAGGGTGACGCCGTAGAGCATCAGTTTTTCCGGGTCCGGCTCGATGCGGATTTGCTCCGGGTCCTCACCCGCGATGTAGGTGAGGCCAACGCTGGGGATTTTGATGAGCTCGCCTTGGAGTTTCTGCGCGAGCTGGGTCAGCCCGGCTTCATCCCAATGGTTGGCGGCATCTGGTTTGGGGGTGAGGGTGAGGGTGACGATGGCGACATCATCAATCCCGCGGCCGATCACCAGGGGCTCGGGGATGCCGATGGGGATGCGGTCCAGATTGGCGCGGATTTTATCGTTGACGCGCAGCACCGCGTTGTCCTCGTTGGTGCCGACGACGAAGCGGGCGGTGACGGTGACGTGGTTGTCAACGCTTGTGCTGTAGATGTGCTCAACGCCGGGGATGGCGCGCAGGATGGTCTCCAGCGGTTTGGTGACAAGCTCCACACCCTCGCCGGCCTTCAGGCCGTTGGTGTTGACCACCACATCGACCATCGGGACGTGGATTTGCGGGTCTTCCTCGCGCGGGATGGTGATGAGCGCGATCATCCCGGCCATGAGGGCCGCGATGAGGAAGAGCGGTGAGAGGGGCGAGCGGATGAAGCGCTTGGTCAGCGCGCCGGAGAGGCCGAGTTTCATGGCGCGGCCGGGGCGGTGAGGACGTTGCCGGGCTGCAGGCCGGAGAGGATCTCGACACCATCAGGCATCGAGGGGGTAGGCTGCGGCGCGCCCCGCTGCACCGGCACCGCGATGCTGTGGCCGTTCGGGGTTTTCAGCTCCACATAATCCAGCCCGAAGCGCGATTCGATGAAGGAAGAGGGGATAACCAGGCCAGGGCGCTGGCCGGCGGAGATCCAGACCTGGATGCGCTGGCCGACGAAATAATCGCCAAGGCCGGGGGCGGTGGCATCGGCCTCGACATCGCCGTTCTGGATCTGCGGATAAACCAAGGTGATTTTGCCGAATTCGGGCGTGTTGCCGGTGTCGCTGATGCGCACCAGATCGCCCACATGCATGATGCTGGAATGATATTCGGGGACTTCCAGGCGCAGGACGTAATCCTGCTCGGCGATGGTGGCGATGGTGTCGCCGGTGACCACCACGCTGCCCTGGGTGACGGGCCGGTGCAGCACGCGGCCGGAGACCGGGGCCAGCACGGCGCCGTTGGCGATTTGCTCGGCCAGGGCGTTGCGCGCGGCGATTTGTGATTTAAGGCTGCTGGTGGCGACGTTCTGCGCGGTTTTCGCCTGGTCCAGCGTGGAGCGGGCGATGGCGCCGCTGCCGATGAGCCGTTGGGCGCGGGCGAGGTCTATGTTGGCTTGCGCCAGTTGCGCGTGCAGGCCGGTGATGCTGGCGTTAAGTGATTGCAATTGCTGCGCCATGGCGGAGTCGGCGACGGTGGCGATGGTCTCTCCGGCGGTGACGGCGTCACCATCGCGCACCGAGAGGGATACGATGGTGCCGGCGAGCCGGGTGCGGGCGGGGACCACATGCGCGCTCTCCACCGTGGCGAAGACTGCCTTTTGGTCGGTGATCAGCCCGGTGGCGACGGTGAAGGTCGCGCCAGGCGGGGCGGCGATGGCCGCAACGGAACCCGCGGCGGTGCAGGCGGCGATGCAGGCGGACAAGGCCAGGGCTGAGAGGCGCATGAGGCGTTTCCTATTTGGGAAAATTAGGCGCGGTCGACGGTTTTTCCCGAGGCGGGGTCTAGCGTGACGACAGGCAGGCCGGCCTGGACCCAGGCGTTGAGGCCGCCGGCGAGATGTCCGGCGATTTCAACCCCCGCCTTGTGGCAGAGATCAGCCGCGGCCTGTGAGCGGCGGCCGACGCCGCAGTGCAGGACGATGGGCTTGGCCGGGTCGTGCGGGAGGGCTTGCGGGTCAAAGCTCGACAACGGGAAGAGCACCGAGCCGTGGATGCGCGCGGTGGCGAACTCGCCCGGTTCGCGGACATCCACCAGTGTGACGGCGTGACGCGCCAGGGCGTCATGCAGCTCGGCCGGGGTAAAGTCGCGCAGGTCTGATTTCTTTTTGTTGAAAAACATGGGGTTAGCCTTTCAGTGGGAGCGTTGGGGTGGGGGTGGCGCAAAAACTGCCTGTGGCTTGGGGGGTATCGTTACGCGGTGCGCAGTAAAGTTCAAACAATGTTTCAAGTATTTTTTTTGCGGGCGTGCTGGCGATGCCGTACCAGATGGTTTGGCCGTCCCGCCGGGACGCGACCAGGGCATCGCGGCGCAGCAGCGCCAGATGCTGGGAAACGGTGGAACTGCGCAGATCCAGGAAGGCCGCGAGGTCGCCGACGGAACGTTCGCCTTCGAGCAACTGGCAAAGGATCATCAGCCGATGCGGGTTTGCCAGCGACTTTAACATCTCGCTGGCTTGTCCGGCGGCGCTATGCATGAGGCTGGCATCTATTTTCATAGTTGCGTATATACGAATAAACGAATATATCCGCAATGGAAAAAATGCGCGGTGATTCAATCCATGGCTGAGATCGTAATTTTAGGCGCCGGATTAGGCGGGACTTTGATGGCGTATGAAATGCCGGAGCAGCTGCGGCCCGCCGCCAGGATCACGGTGATCGGCAAGAGCGAGCCGTTTTATGAAGGTTATCTGATGAAGAAGATGCATATTCATAAGCTTGAGAACAAATCACGCGAGTGGGACATGTCATTGAAAATGCGTGCCCCACTCGATTCACGCTTAGCGCGCCGCCCACCAACCCGCGCGCAGGACTCTGCGTCATGAATGACGCAAAGTCCTAGGAATTTTTTGAAAAGGAGAGGTCTATGACGATCACTCTGGTTTGCCCGGCCTGCGGCGCGGTGAACCGTCTGCCGGCGGAGAAGCTGGCGGCGGCGCCACGGTGCGGCGGGTGCCACAAGCCGTTGTTTAACGGGCATCCGGCGAATGTGGATGAGGCCGGGCTGGCGCGCCATTTGAAGAACGATGGTGTGCCGGTGCTGATCGACATTTGGGCGCCGTGGTGCGGACCTTGCCGCTCGATGGCGCCGCATTACGAACAGGCGGCGGCGCAGCTGGAGCCGCGGATGCGGTTGCTGAAACTGAACGGCGACGACGCGCCAGGGACCATGACCCGCTACGGCGTGCGGGCAATTCCCACTTTGCTGCTGTTTAAGGATGGCGTGCTGGTGAAACAGAACGCCGGGGCGATGACGGCTGAACAGATCGTGCGCTGGGCACGGCAGGCTGTTGTGTGACTAAAAAAGGAAAACGCGATGACAATTGATAAGGCTGTATTCTCTTTCGCCGGCGCCATGGTGCTGCTGAGCCTGGCGCTGACGCTCTGGGTGAGCCCGTGGTTTGTGCTGTTCACCGCCTTTATCGGGCTGAACCTGTTGCAGACGGGATTCACCGGCGTTTGCCCGGCGGCGTTCGTGTTCAAGAAGCTTGGTTTGCCGGTTGGTTGCGCGTTCAGATAAGGGAGGCTCGCATGATTGAGGACTGGAAAGAACTGATCGCCAATATGGACGCTGGCGTGAAAAACCTGCGCCAGGGCGCGCCGGATGTGATGAAGAGCTTTGCCGAAATGGCCAGGGCCGCGCAGGGTGGCAGCGCGCTGGACAGCAAAACAAAGGAGTTGATCGCGCTGGCGATTGGCGTGGCGACACGCTGCGCGCCCTGCATCGCCTACCATGCGCAAGCTGCCGTGAAATGCGGCGCCACCCGCGAGGAGGTGGCCGAGACGATGGGCATGGCGATTTACATGGGGGCGGGGCCCTCGGTGATGTATGCCGCGCAGGCGCTGGAAGCGTTTGACCAGCTTGCGGGCAGGTAAGGCGGTTTTTGAGTTTTTGCGGCCGCTGATGTGATGGATCAGCGCTGGATATTGGCCAGGCCGCCGAGGCTCAGCCTGGCGGCGCAGGCCCGCAGCCTTGCCAGATAGGTTGCGTCGTCATGCTTTATTTGTCCGGCGTGCGTGAAGGTCAGGGAGATTGCCGCGCAGACGGATTGGTCGCCGTTCAAGAGTGGCACGGCGAGGCAGTAGAGATCTTCGGCGATTTCGCCGTCGTCGCGGGCGAATTGCTCGGCCCTCACGGTTTCCAGGGTTTCGCGCAGCTGCTGCGGGCCGGTGATCGTTCGCGCGGTGAGCGCGACGAACGGGCCGCCTGCGAGGTAGCGCGCGCGCTCGGCCTCGGGCAGCCAGGCCAGCAGCACCTTGCCGATGCCCGAGCAATAGGCTTCGAGCTGGGTATTCTCGACGCTGATGGATAATGCGGCGGGGACGCTCGGGGCGCTCTCCTTCACGAGATATGTCACCATGTCGTTCTCCATCACGCCCAGATGCGCTGTCGCCCCGCAGGCAGCGGCAAGCTGGCGCAGCGCCGGGCGGCAGAGCCGGGCCAGCTGGCCGGCGGGGGTGATGCCGTGCAGAGCCTTGGCCAGCGGCAGGCCGATATCGTAGCGGCGGTGTTCAAGCTTCGTGATCATCCCTGCACCCTCCAGGGTGTTGATAAGCCGGTATAATGTGGAGCGGGGCAGCGCCAAGCCCGCGGCCAGCTCCTTGAGGGGGGTTTGCCCACGGTCGCGCGCGATGAGGTTGAGCAGGGCCAGACCTTTTTCAAGCGATGCGTTGCCGGAGGGAGGCGGTTTAGGGTTGTGTTTCATAGTCCCATTATATGGGACTAACTTTGCCGCGTAAATTGCCGCCGCCCCTTGTTTTCCCTAACCTGCGCGGACGGAACAAGGAAAAGTCTCAGGTGAAACCAATGCATACCTATGAGGGTGATTGCTAATGTCTGGAAAAGTGAAATGCGCGATTATCGGCTCGGGCAATATCGGCACCGATCTGATGATCAAGATTATGCGGACCTCGAAAAATCTTGAAATGGGCGCGATGGTTGGCATCGACGCGAAGTCCGACGGTTTGGCCCGCGCCGCGCGCCTTGGCGTGCCGGTGACGCACGAGGGCATCGAGGGTTTGCTGAAAATGGCAAACTACAAGGATATCCGGGTGGTTTTTGATGCCACCTCGGCGGGCGCGCATGTGCACAACAATGCGCTGTTGCAGAAGGACGGCAAGAAGGTCATCGACCTGACCCCCGCCGCGATCGGCCCGTTCACCATCCCGGTGATCAACGGCGATGCCAATATCAATGAGCCGAATGTCAACATGGTCACCTGCGGCGGGCAGGCGACGATCCCGATGGTGTATGCGGTGAGGCGCGCGGTTGAACGTGTGGTGTATGGTGAGATCGTCGCCTCCATCTCCTCCAAATCCGCCGGTCCCGGCACGCGCGCGAATATCGACGAGTTCACAGAGACCACTTCCAAGGCGATTGAAGTGCTGGGCGGCGCGGAGCGCGGCAAGGCGATCATCGTCCTCAACCCGGCCGAGCCGCCGCTGATTATGCGTGATACCGTCTTCACACTTTCGCAGGGCGGCGACCGGGAGGCGATCGAGGCGTCCATTCTGGAAATGGAACAAGCGGTGCGCAAATACGTCCCCGGCTACCGGCTGAAGCAGAAGGTGCAGTTCGAGGTGATCGGCGATAACGCGCCGGTGCGCATCCCCGGCATCGGCTATGCCAGTGGGCTGAAGACCACCATCCTGCTCGAAGTTGAAGGCGCGGCGCATTATCTTCCAGCCTACGCCGGCAATCTTGACATCATGACCTCTGCCGCCCTGGTCACCGCCGACCATTGGGCCGCGCAATATCTCGCCAAGGAGGCTGCATAAATGGCTCGCCCGAACCCCAATAAACTCTATGTCCAGGATGTAACCCTGCGCGATGGCATGCACTCCATCCGCCACCAGTATACGCTCGGGAATGTCACCGCGATTGCCCGCGCGCTGGATGAAGCCAAGGTCGATGCGATCGAGATTTCGCACGGCGACGGCATCACCGGCTCCACTTTCAACTACGGCTTTGGCGCGCATGACGATGCGGAGTGGATCGCCGCGGTGGCCAGTGTGTGCACCCATGCGCGCGTTACCATTTTGCTGCTGCCGGGCATCGGCACGGTGCATGATCTGAAGGCCGCGTATGATGCCGGGGCGCGCTCGGTGCGGATCGCCACGCATTGCACCGAGGCGGATGTTTCGCGCCAGCACATTGAGGCGGCGCGCAAACTCGGCATGGACACCGCCGGGTTTTTGATGATGTCGCACATGGCGCCGGTGGAAAAACTGGTTGAGCAGGGCCGCCTGATGGAGTCCTACGGCGCGGAATGTGTTTATGTGACCGATTCCGCGGGCGCGATGCTGCCCGCGCAGTATGGCGAGAAAGTGGGGGCGATGCGCGCGGCGCTGAAGCCGGAAACCGAGATCGGCGTGCATACCCACCATAACCTGACCCTGGGCGTCGCTAACGCGATCGCGGGCATCAGAGCCGGGGCGGTGCGGGTGGATGCCTCGCTGGCCGGCATGGGTGCCGGGGCTGGCAACGCGCCGCTGGAAGCGCTGATCGCCGTGCTTGACCGCGAAGGTATCGACTCCGGCTGCGATTTGTTCAAGCTGATGGACGCCGCTGACGATCTGGTGCGCCCGTTGCAGGACCGCCCGGTGCGCGTTGACCGGGAATCCTTAAGCCTCGGCTATGCGGGCGTGTATTCAAGCTTTTTGCGCCACGCGGAAAACGCTGCCAAGACCTATGGCGTCGACACCCGCGACATCCTGGCCGAGCTGGGCCGCAGAAAAATGGTCGGCGGGCAGGAGGACATGATCATCGACGTCGCGCTTGATATTCTCAAGCAGCGCGCGGCCGGGTGATTCAGCGGGCTTCCACGGATAAAACGATTTGCGCGTGCATTGTCTCATTGGGGGCCAGCACGCGCATTTCCGCCGGGGCGCGGTTGATGGCGCCGGTGCTGTGGGAGACGGGCTCAAAGGCGAAATAATCGCGCCCCTCGGGCACGAAGAGAACGGCGTGGCGTAGCGGCGGCGTCGCGGTGAGCCGCAGGGTGAGGCGCTCGGCCGGGTAGGTGATTTCGGCCGTGCCGTCCCAGCCGGAAAAGCAATTGTCCACCGCCTGCGTGCCGATGCGCGCGCCGCGTGCGTAGGCATCGCACAGATCCGTCGCGATGGCGGCGGGCAGGCCGTCCGGCCCGTTTTGCCAGTATTCGCGGGCGTTGAAGCGCAGCACCGCCCCGCTGTGGCGCGGGAAATAGAGGTGGTGGCCAAACCCCGCGGGGAAGGGGCGTGTATCGGCATTGCGCAGGGCCAGGCCGATGTGCAGCGCGGTGGCGGTTAAGCAATAGGTTTGCGCCGCCTCGTAGGCGAAGGGAAAATACGGGATGCCCGCTTCGCCGGGCTGGTAGCGCAGCGCAAGGCGGGCGGTATCATGCGTGGCCGCGGCCACCTGCCAGGCGGCGTAGAGCGCGTTGCCGTGCATGGCGTGGCGCGGATCGCGCGGATCACGCGGGAGGATGTAGGTTTCCCCGGCGAAGCTGAAGCGCCCCTGCGCGATGCGGTTGGAAAAGGGGATCAGCGGGAAGGAGGCGAGATCGCGCACGGTGGCGGCATCCGGCGCGGGAGGGCGCAGCAGCGCCACGCCGCCTTGCCACCAGCCGGCGATGGCGCCGCCCATGGCGGGGGCCAGGTGCAGGCGCATCGCCCCGGCGGCGAGGTGCAGTTCAGGCACCGGCCAGGATGCGGTTGCGGGCATTGTCGATATGGCGGCGCATCGCCGTGCGGGCGGCTTCGGGTTCATGCGCGCGGATGGCGGCAACGATGGCCCGGTGCTCCCCCTGCACAATGCGCAGGCGCTCCGGGCTGCTCAGCGAGAGGCTGCGCGCCACATGCATGCCGGCGAAAATATGCGCGGAGAGAGCGTCAAGGCTCTGGATGAAGAGGGCGTTCTGCGTCGCGCGCGCGATGGCGGCATGAAAATGCTGGTCCGCGTCCACGCCGACCTGCTGCGTGGCCACCACGTTATCAAGCGCGGTGAGCGCGGCTTCGATCTCGGCCATGGTCTCCGGTGTTTGCCGCTGCGCCGCCAAGGCCGCGGCCTCGCCTTCGAGCGCGATGCGTAGCTCGTAGCAGCGCATCAGATCCGCCATCGCGCCGATCGGCGCCAGGCGCAAAAACTCATCGCGCGGGCGTTTGGCGACATAGGTTCCGGCGCCGTGGCGGGTCATCACCAGCCCGTCGGCCTGCAGGCGGAAAATTGCCTCGCGCACCACCGGGCGGGAGACGCCGAACATCTCGCACAGCCGGGCCTCGGCGGGCAGGCGCTCCCCCTCGGGCAGCACGCCGCTGACGATCTGCTCGACGATCTGCTCATAGAGCTGGTCGGCCAGACGCGCGGAGCGGCGCAACGGGCCGAAACCGGGGGGCTCTGGCGAGGGGAGCGGGCGTGGCGTGGGCAACTTCGGGGTCATTCCGGGGTCTTATAGCCGGGGGTGGGCGGGGGAAGGCAAGATAAAAATTGTCAGATATAAATTTGTAATACAAGTTGATAAATTTCTTGCCTAATCTGCGGCGGATAGTTTATGGAGGCGAGGGTATACTTACCATCCGATTCTGTATGGTAGAATTTATATAACAAATTTTGAGTGAAAAAGGTTAGAGGAGGAGATGATCCCATGAGTTTCACCGCCGCGCAGTTCCGTGCATGTCTGACCGGGATTTCCGGCATTCTGGTCACGCCGTTTGACCAGGATGACCAATTTGCCCCGGCCCGGCTGAGGCCGGTGGTTGAGCGGGCGGTTGCGGCGGGGGTGCATATCCTCACCGCCAACGGCAATACCGGCGAGTTTTATGGCTTGACGACGCTGGAGGCCGAGCGGGCCGTGCATACCGCGGGTGAGATGATCGCGGGGCGGGTGCCGCTGCTGGCGGGCATCGGGCGCGCGATGGGCGATGCGCTGGCGCTGGTAAAAGCCTCGCGCGCAGCCGGGGCGGCGGCGCTGATGGTGCATCAGCCGCCTGATCCGTTCGTGGCGCCGCGCGGGGTGGTGGAATATGTCCGGCGCATTGCCGGGGCCGGGGAGGGGTTGCCGGTGGTGATCTATCTGCGCAATGACGGCATCGGGCTGGACGCTATCGAGGCGTTGTGCCGGATTCCCGAGGTTGTGGGCGTGAAATGGGCAACGCCGGCGCCGCTGCGGCTGGCCGAGGCGATGCGCCGGGCTGATCCGGGGATTGTGTGGGTCGGCGGGCTGGCGGAGACCTGGGCGCCCGCGTTCTACGCGGTGGGGGCGCGCGGCTTCACCTCCGGGCTGATCAACGTTTGGCCGAAACATTCCATGGCCATCCATGAGGCTTTGGAGGCGGGCGATTACGCCCAGGCGCGTGCGTTGATCGCGGTGATGGAAAGTTTTGAGGCGTTGCGCGCCGAAGAAGGCAACGGCACCAATGTTTCCGTGGTGAAGGCGGCGCTGGCGCTGATGGGCAATGATTGCGGCGCGGTGCGCCCGCCGGGAGCCTGGCCGTTGAACGAGCGCCAGGATGCGCAATTGCGCCTGCGCCTGGCGGAATGGAAATTGATGCCCAAGCCGGAGGCGGCGTGATGGGTGCGGTAATGCAGCATGAGGGCCTGCGGCTGCTGGGCGGCGGCGGGGTGAAAACCGGGGCGGTTGCCTTCCACGGCGTGGCGGCGGCCACGGCGGCGGCGCTGGCGCCAGGGTTTGGCGAGGCGGATGCCGGGGATGTGGCGCAGGCCTGCGCCTGGGCGGAAGCGGCATTTGATGTTTACCGCGAGACCGCGCCGCAGGTTCGCGCCGTGTTTCTCGAGACCATCGCAGCCGAAATCATGGCGCTGGGGGATGCGCTGATCGAGGCGGCGTGTGCCGAATCCGGCCTGCCGCGCGGGCGCATCGAGGGGGAACGCGGGCGCACCTGCGGGCAGTTGAAGCTGTTTGCCGCCGTGTTGCGCGCCGGGCGCTTTGCCGATGCGCGGATAGACCCCGCGCAGCCGGCGCGTGCGCCGTTGCCGCGGGCGGATTTGCGGCTGCGCAATATTGCGCTCGGGCCGGTGGCGGTGTTCGGGGCCAGTAATTTCCCGCTTGCCTTCTCGGTCGCGGGTGGGGACACGGCCTCCGCCCTGGCGGCCGGTTGCCCGGTGGTGGTGAAGGCGCATCCCGCGCATCCGCAAACCTCCGCGCTGGTGGGGCAGGCTGTGGCGGCGGCGGTGGCGGCGTGCGGACTGCCAGCCGGCGTGTTCTCGCTGCTGTTTGGTGCGGGCAATGCGCTGGGCGCGGCGCTGGTGGCGGATGCACGCATCAAGGCCGTGGGCTTTACCGGCTCGCGCGCCGGGGGGCTGGCGCTGGCGGGCATCGCCGCGCGGCGGGCGGAGCCGATTCCGGTTTATGCCGAGATGAGCAGCATAAACCCCGTGCTGCTGATGCCAGCCGCTCTGGCGGCGCGCGGCGCGGCGCTGGGGGCGGGTTTTGCGGCCTCGCTCACGCTGGGGGCGGGGCAGTTCTGCACCAATCCCGGGTTGCTGCTGGCGGTGCAGAGGGATGGGCTGGACGCCTTCATCGCCGCCGCCGCCGCGGCGCTGGAGGCCGCCCCGGCGCAGACCATGCTGAGTGCGGGTATCCGCAACGCCTATGAGACCCATCTGGCCGCGCGCCTTGGGCATGCGGGCGTGCGGGTGCTGGCGCACGGGGCAGGGGGGGCGCTGTTTGCCACCGATGCCGCTGGCTTCCTGGGCGATGCCGCGCTGGCGGAAGAAATTTTTGGCGCCGCCGGTCTGCTGGTGGTCTGCCCCGATATGGCGGCGTTGCGTGAGGTGCTGGCCGGGCTGGAAGGGCAACTGACCGTGACGTTGCAGATGGACGCGCCCGATTATGAGGCCGCCCGCGCGCTGCTGCCGCTGCTGGAGCGCAAAGCCGGGCGGATTCTCGCCAATGCCTGGCCGACCGGGGTGGAGGTGTGCCACGCGATGGTGCACGGCGGGCCGTTCCCCGCGACATCGGACAGCCGCACAACCTCGGTTGGCAGCAAGGCGATTGAGCGGTTTCTCCGCCCGGTCTGCTACCAGGATATTCCCGCCGTGCTGTTGCCGCCGGAGCTGGCGGATGAAAACCCGCTGGGCCTGCCGCGCCTGGTGGATGGGGTGATGCGGGGATGAAACCGCGCCTGGTGGTCACGCGCCGCTTGCCAGAGGCGGTAGCCGCCCGCGTTGCCACCGAGTTTGAGGCGCTGTGCGGCGAGGATATGACGCCGCAGGAAGCGCTGGCGGCGGCGGTTGAGCACCGCGCGGCGGCGCTGCTGGTGAGCGGGCGGCTGCGGCTGGACGCGGAGCTGATCAGCGCCTTGCCCGCGAGCCTGCGCATTGCCGCCAATTGCGCCGCCGGGATTGATAATATCGACATCGCGGCGGCCAGGGCGCGGGGGCTTATCGTCACCAACACGCCCGATGCGGTGACCGATTGCACGGCTGACTTCGCCTTCATGCTGATGTTGAACGCATGCAGGCGCGCGGCGGCGTATGCGCGGATCATGCAGGCGGGCTGGCGGCGGCGTTTTGGCATGGATGAGATGCTGGGCGTGCGTGTGAGCGGCAAGCGGCTGGGGATTTTGGGCATGGGGCGCATCGGCCAGGCGGTGGCGCGGCGCGCGCGCGGCTTTGGCATGCAAGTGCTCTACCACAACCGCACCCCGCTGGCGCCGGAGCTGGCGCAGGGGGCGGAATATTTCGCCACGCTGGAGGCGATGGCGCCGCGGTGCGATATTCTCAGCCTGCACGCGCCGGGTGGCGAGGACACGCGCGGCATCGTCGGCGCCAAGGTTCTGGCCCTGCTGCCGCGCGGCGCCGTGCTGGTGAACACCGCGCGCGGCGCGCTGGTGGATGAAGCGGCGCTGATCGCGGCGCTTGGCTCCGGGCAGTTGTTTGCCGCCGGGCTGGATGTGTTCGCGCAGGAGCCCGATTACGATTTGCGTTTGCGCGGCTTGCCCAATGTGTTCCTGACCCCCCATATGGGCAGCGCCACGCTGGAGACGCGCACGGCCATGGGCATGCGCGCGCTGGACAATATCGCCGCCGTATGTGCCGGGCTGCCGCCGCTCGACCCGTTATATTAACGAAGCAAAGAAGGAAGGATTGCCATGACAGATGAACGCTCCGCCCCCGCTGAGGCGCGCAAGAAGCCAGAGGAGCTGCGCTCGGCGCGTTGGTTCGGCCCGGCGGATCTGCGCTCCTTCGGCCACCGCTCGCGCGCGATGCAGATGGGCTACGCCCCCGAGGAATGGGCAGGCCGCCCGGTGATCGCCATTCTCAACACCTGGTCCGACCTCCAGCCCTGCCATGCGCATTTCAAAACGCGGGTGGAGGATGTGAAGCGCGGTGTGCTGATGGCGGGGGGCTTTCCGGTTGAGCTGCCCGCGCTCTCGCTCTCGGAGAGCTACCTGAAGCCGACCTCGATGCTCTACCGCAACATGCTGGCGATGGAGGCGGAGGAGCTGCTGCGCGCGCATCCGGTGGATGGCGTGGTGCTGATGGGCGGCTGCGACAAAACCACCCCCGCTCTGCTGCTGGCGGCGACAAGCATGAACATCCCCGCCATCTTCGTGCCCGCCGGGCCGATGCTGCGCGGCAACTGGCATGGCAAAACCCTTGGCTCGGGCAGCGACAGCTGGAAATACTGGGATGAGCTGCGGGCTGGCAAAATCACTGAGAAGGACTGGCTCGGCGTGGAGGGCGGCATCGCCCGCTCCTATGGCACCTGCATGACCATGGGCACGGCCAGCACGATGACCGCCATCGCCGAGGCGGTGGGCATGGTGCTGCCCGGCGGCTCCTCGATGCTGGCGGCGGATGCCGGGCATATCCGGCTCGCCTCGGAGTCTGGCAGGCGCATCGTGGAGGCGGTGTGGGAAGATCTCACGCCCCGGAAGATCCAGACCTTCGAAGCCTATGAAAACGCCATTGCGGTGGCGATGGCGATGGGCTGCTCGACCAATGCGATCATTCACCTCATCGCGATGGCGCGCCGCGCCGGACATGCCATCGGCCTGGCCGATTTCGAGCGGTTCTCGCGCAAGGTGCCGGTGATCTGCAACGTCCGCCCCACGGGCGATACGTATCTGATGGAGGATTTCTTCTACGCCGGCGGAATTTTGGCGCTGATGAACCGGATGCGCGAACATCTGCATCTGGGCTGCATGACCATCAGCGGGCGCACGCTGGGTGAGAATATCGAGGGCGCGGAAGTCTATCATGAAGACGTGATCCGCACGCTCGACAAGCCGATTTACGGTGAGGGTTCGCTCGCGGTGCTCACCGGCAACCTCTCCCCGCAGGGCTGCGTGATAAAACCCGCGGCGATGGACCAGAAATTCCTGAAACATTCAGGCCCGGCAATGGTGTTTGACGATTACCCGAGCCTGAAGAAGGCGGTGGATGATGAGAGCTGGGACATCACCGCCGATCATGTTCTGGTGTTGCGCAACGCCGGGCCGCAGGGCGGGCCGGGGATGCCCGAATGGGGCATGCTGCCGATGCCAAAGAAGCTGCTCAAGGAAGGCCATAGGGATATGCTGCGCATTTCCGATGCGCGGATGAGCGGCACGAGCTACGGCGCGTGTGTGCTGCATGTGGCGCCTGAGAGCTTCATCGGCGGACCGCTGGCGCTGCTGCGCACGGGCGATATCGTAAGCATCGATGTGGATGCGCGCAGCATCAACATGGAGGTGTCCGAGGCCGAGCTGGCCGCGCGCCGCGCCGCCTGGACTAAGCCGGAGACGCATTATGAGCGTGGCTACGGCTGGGTGTTCACCAAACACATCCAGCAGGCTGATGAGGGTTGCGACTTCGACTTCCTGCGCACCGATTTCGGCGCGCCGGTGCCTGAACCCTCGATCTACTGAGGGGAAACAAAAAACGCCGCCTGGAAGGGCGGCGTTTGCATTTGCGGGGCGGGGCGGTTTTTTCAGCCCTGGCGGGCGCTGCGCCAGGCGGCGAATTTGATCTCGGTCTCGGGGTCGGTTGGGGGGTAGAGGCCCAGGATCGTGGCGCCGGCCTGCACCTGGGCGGTGACGAAATCCTCAAACAGGGTCATCTCCGTTGCCTCATCGGCGATTTCGTCAGCCAGGTGCGCGGGGATCACCATGACGCCATCGGCGTCGCCCACCAGGACATCGCCGGGGAAAACCGGGGCGTCGCCGCAGCCGATCGGCTCGTTGATGGCGATGGCGTGATGGTGGGTGAGGTTGGTGGGCGCGCTGGGGCGCACATGATAGGCGGGGAAGCCGAGGCCCGCGATTTCGGCGCTGTCGCGAAAACCGCCGTCGGTGACAATGCCGGCCACGCCGCGGCGCATAAGCCGGGTTATGAGGATGCCGCCCGCGGAGGCGGCGCGCGCGTCCTTGCGGCTGTCGATCACCAGAATTGATCCGGGCGGGCAAGTCTCCACCGCGACGCGCTGCTTATGGCCGCGATCGCGAAAGGCGGAGACCGGGTTGAGATCCTCGCGCGCGGGGATGTAGCGCAGGGTGAACGCCTCGCCGACCATGCTTTGCGCGGGCGGGCTGAGCGGCAATGCCCCCTGGATGAACTGCTGGCGCAATCCGCGCTTGAAGAGCGCGGTGGCGAGTGTCGCGGTGCTGATGCGGGTAAGTTTTTCGCGTGTTTCTGGCTTAAGCATTTCAATCCCCTGAAAATGCCGGACGCGCGGGGCGCCCGGCGGTCTGCGTCTAGAAGGTCACTTTTGTCTCGAACCCGAACACCCAGGCATTCGGGATGTGCTTGTAGGAGAATGTACCTGGATTGATGACATATTGCACGTTGGGATGGATCAGCAACCAGGGGGTTGCGGCGAGGCCGTAGCCAACTTCGACCAGCCCTTCACCTTCGGAGAGCGAGGGGGTGGTGATGTTCTGGGCGGCGAGGGCGGCCTGCCTGGCCGCGATGTTGCGATGATTGATCCCGGCGCGGACGTAGGCGGCGTTCAGGTAATCATGCGGGCGCGAGTCGAACGGCCCGAGCGCCACCAGCCCGGCGGCGATGGTGTTGGCGAACACGGCGGTGCGCGCATCCGAGACCGAGTATTGCGCGAAGCCCACCAGCCCGCGGCTGGCCGTGCCATCGAAGCTGAAGAGCATCTGGTCGGCCAGGATATAGGCGCCGTAACGGCCTTTATCGAGCTGGTTGGGGGTGACGGCATCGGCCACCTTGGAGGTGTCATAATACACGCCAACCTTATAATGGCCCGGCAGTTCCGCCGCGCCAAAGGCGGTGGTGTAGCCGATTTCAGCGGGGATGAGCGCCCCGGTGGAGCCGGAGGTGCTGATCTTCAACCCGTTGCCGGGGTTGCCGTAGGTTGGGTTCACGTCATACACGCCAAC
>JAJZCG010000122.1 GCA_021846225.1 Pseudomonadota bacterium
GGGCGGGTTTGCATCGTCGGCGCCACCTCGGGCGACACCGGCTCGGCCGCGATCGAGGCGATGGCCGGGCGCAGCCGGGTGGATATCGTCATTTTGCACCCCGAAGGGCGCACCAGCGAGGTGCAGCGCCGCCAGATGACCACGGTGGCCGCGCCGAACGTGATGAACATCGCGCTGAAGGGCAATTTTGACGATTGCCAGGATATGGTGAAGGCGATGTTCGCCGATGTGCCGCTGCGCCACGAAATCAGTCTCTCGGCGGTCAACTCCATCAATTTCGCGCGTATCGCGGCGCAGATACCCTATTACTTCGCAGCCGCCCTGGCGCTGGGCGCGCCCGAGCGCGAGGTTGCCGTGGCGGTGCCGACGGGCAATTTCGGCAATGTGCTGGCCGCCTGGGCAGCCAAGCAGATGGGCGTGCCGATCGGCAAGTTCATCGTGGCGAGCAACCGCAACGATATTTTGTGCCGCTTCCTGGCCAGTAACGACATGAGCCTGCATCCGGTGGAGGAAAGCCTCTCGCCTTCCATGGATATCGGCGTCAGCTCCAATTTCGAGCGGCTGCTCCATGAGTTTCTGGGCCGCGACGCGCAGGCCACCGCCCGCACCATGGCCGATTTCCGCGCCACCGGGAAAATGAGCGTGGCGCAGGATGTGTGGCGCGCGATCCGGCGCGATTTCACCGGTTTCCGGCTCAGCGACGAGGATACGCTGGCGGAGGTCGCGCGCACCTGGCGCGAGGCGCAGTATCTGGCCGATCCGCATACGGCCATCGGCCTGGCGGCGGCGCGGGCCTGCGCGCCGGTGGGGCTGCCGGTGATCGTGGCGGCCACCGCGCACCCCGCCAAGTTCCCCGATGCCATCGAAAAGGCCGTTGGCTTCCGTCCGGCCTTACCGCCGCATTTATCCAACCTATATGAGAGGCAAGAGCGTTATACGGCCGTTCCGAACGATTTCGAGCAGGTCAAAGCGTTGGTGCGGAATTTTGCGAACAGGAATATTTGATGACTGAACAGGTTATGATTACCACGCTGCCCTCGGGCCTCACGGTTTTGACGGAACGGATGGAGCGCGTGGAGACGGTCTCGTTCGGCGCGTATATCGGGGCGGGGACGCGCCATGAAACCGCGGCGGAAAACGGCGTCGCGCATTTTCTGGAGCATATGGCGTTCAAAGGCACGGCGAGCCGCTCGGCCATCGACATCGCCGAGGCGATCGAGAATGTGGGCGGGCACATCAATGCCTACACCTCGCGCGAGCAGACGGCCTATTACGTGAAGCTGCTCAAGGAAGACCTGGGGCTTGGCGTTGATATCATCGGCGATATTCTGTGCCATTCCAGCTTTGAGGTGGAGGAGCTGGAGCGCGAACGGGGCGTGATCTTGCAGGAGATCGGCCAGGCGAACGACACGCCCGACGATATCGTGTTCGACCATTTCCAGTCCGCCGCCTATCCCTCGCAGCCGATGGGCCGCCCGGTGCTGGGCACGGAGGCCATCATCAAAGGCATGAAGCGCGATGCGCTGCCCGGTTTCATGGCCGCGCATTATACGCCGGAGAACATGGTCATCGCCGCCTGCGGCAATCTGGAGCATGAGCGGCTGGTGGATATGGTGGCGCGCCACTTCGCCGATCTGCCCAAGGCGGAGCGCCATGAGCCGATGGCGGCGGATTACACCGGCGGCGAATACCGTGAGCATCGCGAGCTGGACCAGGCGCATATCGTGCTGGGGTTTGACGCGCCGGCTTACGGCGAGCCGGATTATTATCCGGCGATGCTGCTCTCCACGCTGCTGGGCGGGGGCATGTCCTCGCGGCTGTTCCAGGAAATCCGCGAGAAGCGCGGGCTGGTCTATTCCATCTACAGCTTCACCGCCCCGGCCGTGGACGGCGGGTTGTTCGGGATTTACGCGGGGACGGGTGAGTCCGAGGCGGCCGAGCTGATGCCGGTGACATTGGAGGAGCTGGCGAAGGTGCAGCTGGCGGTGAGCGAGGCGGAGTTGAACCGGGCCCGCGCGCAGCTCAAGGCCGGGTTGTTGATGAGCCTGGAGTCGACGGGCAGCCGCTGCGAGCAGCTGGCGCGCCAGTGGCAGATTTTCGGCCGGGTGATCCCCGCCGCCGAGACGGTGGCCAAGATCGAGGCGGTGACGCAGGCCGATGTGTGCGCGGCGGCGGCGAAGATTTTCAAATCCCGGCCGACGCTGGCGACCATCGGGCCGATCGGGCAGGTGCCGAAACTCTCATCCATCATTGATAGTCTGGCGGCATGAACATGGACGCGAACCAGGAGTTGCTGGGCCAGGCGCAGGAGTTTCTGCGCGCGGCGAAGGCCGCGGGGGCGGATGTCGCGGAGGTGGGGCTGAGCGCTGGCACCTCGATTTCGGTGCAGCGGCGGCTTGGCAAGATCGAGGAGACCGAGCGCGCGGAATCCCGCGAGTTGGGACTGCGGGTGTTTGTCGGCAAATGCAGTGCCTCGATTTCGGCCAGTTCGATTGATCCGGCGGCGTTTGCGCGCCTCGCTGAGCAGGCGGTGGCGATGGCCCGCGTGGTGCCGGAGGACCCGTATGCTGAAATCCCCGAGGCGCCGGCGCCGATGGACGCGGCGCTGCTGGATTTGGATGATCCGCTGGAGCCCGGCATGGAGGTGCTGATCGCCCGCGCCGCCGCCGCCGAGGAAGCGGCGCTGGCGGTGCCGGGGATCACCAATTCCGAGGGGGCATCGGCCAGCTGGTCACGCAGTTATTCATTGCGGGCGACCAGCCTTGGCTTCGCGGGGATGTATCCGCGCTCCTACCACGGGGTTTCCGCCACCGCGATCGCGGGGACGGGCACGGGGATGCAGCGCGATTATGATTCCTCATCCGCCGGGCATGGCGCCGATCTGGAAGACCCGGCGGTGCTGGGCCGCAGGGCGGCGGAGCAGGCGCTGGCGCGGCTCAACCCGGTGCGGCCGAAAACCGGCAAGTTGCCGGTATTGTTCCATCCGCGCGTGGCGGGGAGTTTTCTCGGGCATCTCGCCGGGGCGATCAACGGCGCGGCGATTGCACGCAAAACCTCGTTCCTGAAGGATGCGCTGGGGCAGGCGGTGTTCGCGCCGGGAATACGCATCATCGATGACCCGCTGCGCGTGCGCGGGCGGCGCTCGCGCCCGTTTGACCGCGAGGGCCAGCTAGGCCAGCGGCGTGCCTTCATCGAGGATGGCGTTCTGACCGGCTGGATTCTGGATACGCGCAGCGCCAACCAGCTTGGCCTGAAGACCACGGGGAATGCAGGCGGGGTCAGCAATTTCTACATGGAGCCGGGGGTGCTGAGCCCGCGGGAGCTGATGGCCGATATTGCCGAGGGGCTGTTCGTGACCGAGCTGATCGGCATGGGCGTGAACGGTATCACCGGCGAT
>JAJZCG010000056.1 GCA_021846225.1 Pseudomonadota bacterium
GGCAACATCAACTTCGCCACGCCGGCGTGCCGGGAAGAGATCGAGGCGTTTTTTGCCGCCGAGGCGCAGCGCCCGGTGGCGGAGCGCAATGTCATCTTCAACGGCGGCTACCATCCCGGCCAGTTGCAAGGGTTGATGGCGCGGGTGGACTGGTGCCTGGTGCCCTCGCTCTGGTGGGAGGTTTTCTGCCTGGTGATCTCGGAGGCCTGGGCGTTTGGCCGGCCGGTGATCGCCTCCGATGTTGGCGGGCCCGCCGAGCGCATTCGCGATGAGGTGGACGGGTTGTTGTTCGCGCTGGGCGATGCGCGGGCGCTGGCCGGGACCATGCACCGCGCCGCCACCGAGGAGGGGCTGTGGGAGCGGCTGAGCGCGGGGATTAAGCCGCCGCCCTCACGCGCGGAGATGACGCGGGGGTATCTGGAGGTTTACGCGCGGCCCCGGGCGAGCCGAGAGCGTGAATCGCCCTCATAAAAATGGCTGGAGCCTGATTATGCTTAAACTGATCAGGCGCTAAGCGGCCAGCCGGCGCGAGCGGCGGAACAGAACCACGCCCAGAGCCGCCGAGGCCGCGAACATGACGCCGCCGATCAGCAGCATGTGCTCATGGCTGGGCGCGCTGCCCTGGCCGAACACGGCGAAGATGAGGGTTTGCGGGATAAAGCCGAGCGCGGAGCCGGCAAGAAAGGGCAGCGCGGGGATGGAGGAGAGCCCGGCGGCGAGGTTGAGCAGGATGTTGCTGCCCACCGGCATCAGCCGCAGGGTGAGGGTGGCGACGAAGGGCTGCGCGGAGAGTGTGGTGTCAATCCTGGTCAGCGCCTTGCCGAAATAGCGGTGGATGAAATTCTGCCCGATGGCGCGCGCCCAGATGAAATCAAGGCTGCAGGCGAGCACCTGCGCGACCAAAGCGATGGCGGTGCCGTACCATGGGCCGAAGGCGTAGCCCGCGACGAAGGCGGGCACCTGGCGCGGCAGGCCGATGGCGATGAGGAAGGTGGCGGCGAGCAGGAACATCGCGGGGCCCTGCACCCCGCCCCTGGCGACCAGATGCACAAGCTCCGCCTGCGCCGAGGCGGCGCCGAGCAGCGGCAGCGCGGCGGCGGCCGCGATCATGCCGCCGGCCATCAAGGCGGGTTTTAAGGCGCGGGTGGCGGCGATGGCGGTGGGGCTGCGGTTGCTGCGCTCGCTCATCTGTTCGCTCATGGGGTTGGGTCGATTTGCGGTTGTTTCCAGCGCCGTTGCAGCCAGGCGACACCGAAGAGGTCAACGATGCCGACTTTCAGGCGGTCCCATGTGCCGTAATGCGAGGCGCCGTGGGTGCGCTGGTGGTGGCGCACCGGCACGGAGACGACGTGGCCCCCCGCGCGGATGAAAAGTGCCGGCAGGAAACGGTGGATATGGTCGAAATGCGGGAGTTCCAGGAACGCCGCGCGGCGGAAGAGTTTTAAGCCGCAGCCGGTGTCGGGCGTGCCGTCGCGCAGCAGATAGCCGCGCACGGCGTTGGCGATGCGCGAGCCCCAGCGCTTGGCTTCGGAGTCTTTGCGGGTGACGCGGTGGCCCGCGATCAGCACCGGTTTGGCGCCCTGCGCCTCGGCGGTGAGGGCGGCGTCCAGCATCGCGGGGATGTCCGCCGGGTCGTTCTGGCCGTCGCCGTCCAGCGTGGCGATGAAGCTGCCGCGCGCGGTTTTAACCCCGGTGATGACCGCGGCGCTCTGGCCGCAGCTGCTGCGATGGCGCACGCGCACCAGGGTGGGCAGGCGGGCGGCGATTTCAGCCAGGATTTTCGGGCTGGCATCGGTGCTGCCGTCGTCGACATAGACGATCTCATGCTCGATCCCGGCCAGCGCCGCGCTGATGGCGGCGATGAGCGGCGGGATGTTCGCGGCCTCGTTATGCACGGGCACCACGACAGAGATGAGCGGTGTGCCGGGGGCGGTTTCGGGCAAAGTGAGGAATTTTGGTTCGATGTTCATGGGGCTCATTCAGCCGTGGCATTAAGGCGTATCTGTGGCTCAAATCCGTCCAGAAACAGATCGCGCGCGCCAAAGCCGCCTGGTTTGAGTAGAAAATGGTAGTTTCCGCCGCTCAGCCAGCGCAGCCCGGCGGCGGCGGCGCCGGTTTCGAGGGTGCGCACGTTCAGACGGTCAAGGATTGCGCTGGCGGTGTCGTTGCCGGTGAGCACGAAGCGGCGCACCCCGGCATCGGCCAGTCCGGCGGCGATTTCCGCGAGAATCGGGGCAGCCGGGAGGCCGTGGTGTAATTTGTCCGGCGTGGTGGAGGCGGTGATGATGAGGGGCTGCCCGCCCTGGGTTTGCGCCCAGGCGAGGGCGTGGGCCGCCGGGTTGGGGGCGGCGGGATCAATCTGCAGGAAGGGCAGGGCATGCCGCGCGGCGCCGAGCTGGTAGAGGGTTTGGCGGTCCAGCGCGCCGGAGAGGATGGCCAGCGGGCCGCCGGGCGCCTCTGCGCCGTAGCCGGTTTCAGCCGGGCAAAGCCAGGCGGGGCCGCCGCGGAGTGGTTGCGCCGCCACGGCGGCGGCAATGGCCGCGCATTGCGCCATGTCCACGGCATCGAGCAGCGCCAGCGCGGCGCCTTGTTCCTTGAACGCGGCGAGCTTGCGCCGGATTGCGGGAACCCCGGCGGCCACCACCTCATGCTGCACCACCGCCACCCGGCCGGAGAGCGCCGTGCGCAGCGCATGGTGCAGATTGACGGCCAGCCGCCCATCCTGGAACAGATGCCCCTGATACACGGTGCGCCCCAGCGCCGGGGCCGCGAAGCTCGCCGCCATGAAACCGGTGCCTGATTGTTCGATCAGGCAATCCAGCAGCGGGGCCAGGGCGTTGGCATCGGGCGCGGCCTCCTGGTTGCCGAAGCTGAAAAACAGCTGGTCCGGGCTGGTTTGCAGGGCGGACATGACCTCGCGCCCGCTCAGCGCCAATCCGGCGGGGGCGAGAATTGCGTTGCCGGCATCAGTGCCGCGCGCCAAGCGGGCGCCAGCACCCCAGGCGGTGGCCAGGGCAACGGCGTCCTGCAAGGTCCAGGCGAGGGCGGAAGGGCTCAGCTGTGGCATATTGTCATGATTTTTTAATCAGCATGCCGGGATAAATGGCACGGCGCAAGGCGGGCTTCCAGACCGGCCGCGGAAAAAACATTCGTGGCGGTAATCATCCTGGCTGTCCCGGCTTTAATGGTTTTGCGGCCTTGGCTTGGCCGGGGGGCATCGCTATAAGCCCGCTCAACCACGGGGGCCAGTTGCGGCCTACCTGAATTGAATTGAAGGATACGGACGGCATGCTCATCTCGTTGCCACCGGACTACCGGCCCTCGGATACCGAGGAGTTCATGAATCCCATGCAAACCGAATATTTCCGCCAGAAGCTGCTGCGCTGGCGGGCGGACTTGGTGAAGGAAGCCAACGGCACCCTGGCCTCGCTGGGGGAGGGCGGCATCCTCGAGGCCGATATTACCGACCGTGCCAGCGTGGAGACCGACCGGGCGCTGGAACTGCGCACCCGCGACCGCGCGCGCAAGCTGATCGGCAAGATCGACCAGGCGTTGCAGCGCATCGAGAACGGCACCTACGGCTATTGCGAGGAAACCGGCGAGCCGATTGGCCTGCGCCGGTTGGAGGCGCGCCCGATCGCGACGCTCTCCATCGAAGCCCAGGAGCGCCATGAGCGCATGGAGCGCGTCCACCGCGACGATTGATTGGGCGTTATGTCGCGTCCCGGGCGACGCGCACGCGCTCGGCGCGGCGGCCGTCCATGGCCAGCACGTCAAACTTCCAGCCGCCGAAGACGATGGCATCGCCTTTGCGCGGCGGGCGTTGCAGCAAAGCGAGGATGAGGCCGCCCAGCGTGTGATAGCTGCCCTCGGCGGGCAGGGCCGGCAGGTGCAGGCGGGCTTTTATTTCGTCAACGGGGGTGAGGCCGTCGAGCTCGTAAAAATCGGCCTCGGGCGAGTCGGCGCCTTCCTTGGGGCCGGTGTCGGCGGCGTCGCCGACGATGGCTTCCAGCACGTCCGCCGCGGTGACCATGCCTTCGAAACTGCCGTATTCATCGAGCACGATGGCGATGCCGAGCTGGTCGGATTTGAGGCGCTCCAGGGCTTCCAGGGCGGAGACCGAATCGGGGATGGCCATGGGCTGGCGCAGGGCGGCGGCCAGGGAGAAATCCTTGCCGTCGAGCACGCGGTCCAGGATGTCCTTGGCCTGGACGATGCCCGCGACGTTGTCGATCGCGCCGTCGCAGACCACGAAGCGCGAATGGGGGGCGGCGCGCAGCGTGGCGATGATGGCGGCGCGCGGCGCGGTGCGGTCGATCCAGGTGATTTCGGTCCGCGGTGTCATGATCGCGCGCACGGGTTTATCAGCCAGGCGGAGCACGCGCTCGATGATGTCGCGCTCCTCGGTCTCCAGCACGCCGGTTTCCGCGCCCTCCGCCAGCATGGCCTTGAGTTCTTCCTCGCTCATGGCGCGGCGGTCCTCGCCGGCGGGGCCGAAGGCGCGCAGCACCAGCGTGGTGGTGGCGCCGAGCAGCCAGACCACGGGGGTTGCCGCCATGCCCAGAAGGGCGAGCGGCTGCGCGATGGCAGCGGCCACGCGCTCAGGGTGGCGCAGGGCAAGTTGTTTGGGCACCAGCTCGCCGAACACCAGGGTGAAGAAGGTGATGCCCAGCACGGTGAGCAAGAGCGCCAGCGGTTTGGCGTAAGGCGCGAGGAGCGGGGCATGGGCCAGGGCAGGGGCCAGGTGGGTGGCCAGCTGGTCGCCGCCGAACACGCCGATGAGAATGCCGATGAGCGTGATGCCAAATTGCGAGGCGGGCAGAAAGCTCTGCGGATTGTCAGCCAGCAGGCGCGCGCGCGCCGCGCCGCGCAGGCCCTGGCGCTCCATGAGCGTGAGCATGGCCCGCCGGGCGGAGACCAGCGCCAGCTCGCTCAAGGCAAAAGCGCCGTTCAGGAGGATGAGGATGGCCAGGATCAGCAGTTGCAGGGCGAGAGTCATACTCGCGTTCTAGTCCAAATCCACGAAAAATGCAGCTTCGCGACCTTGCGAAAATTTCATAATGCCACAATCGGGACACAATCACGCCCAGACCCCGCCGCTTTGGGTAACCATACATTGCGGCGTGTGAGGCTTGTCTCACACATATCTGGACCTGCACCATGACGTTTCAGTCACAAATCCGCCGCCAGTCTCCGCAAGTTTCCACCCGCAAGGCGCGCCGGGGCTGGGCCAGCCCCAGCTCCTGGGCGGCGTCGCTCGGCGTTGGCGTGCTCGCCTTTGGGCTTTGGGCCGGGTTCAACCGGCCGGTTACGGATATCCCCCCCTACAGCGGGGAGATTGGCGGCCTTGCCTTCTCGCCCTTCCACGCGGGGGAAAACCCGCAGACCAACCGCTACCCCAGCGCTGCTGAGATCAAATCCGATCTCGCGCTGGCGGCGGCGCACACCCATAACATCCGCACTTATACGGTGCAGGGCATTCTGGGGCAGATCCCGGCCCTGGCCGAGGGCATGAACCTGAATGTAACCCTCGGCGCCTGGCTGGACCGCCACCCGGCCGCCAACGCCGCGGAGCTGGCGAAGGTGGTGCAGGTTGCCAATGCCAACCCGGACGTGAAGCAGATCATGGTCGGCAACGAGACGATTTTGCGCGGCGATTTGCCGGTGCCCGAGCTGATGGCCGACATCGCGCAGGTGAAATCCCAGACCCATGTGCCGGTTTCCACCGCCGAGCCCTGGCATGTGTGGCTGAAGCACCCCGAACTCGCCAACTCCGTTGACTTCATCACCGTGCATCTGCTGCCCTATTGGGAAGGCGTGCCGGAGAGCATCGCCGTGCAGGACGCCATGCACCGCCTGGCCGAGGTGCATGACAAATTCCCCAACAAGCGCATCGTGATCGGCGAGATCGGCTGGCCTTCCGATGGCATCGACATTGGCGCGGCGCGCGCCAGCACGGTGAACCAGGCCCGCTTCATGCGCGACTTCTTCAACCTCGCGGCCAAGGATCATCTCCAGTATTTCGTGATGGAGGCGTTCGACCAGCCCTGGAAGACGAGCTTTGAGGGCCGCGCCGCCGGGTATTGGGGCATGTATACGCTGGGCCGCCATGCCAAATGGTCGCTCACCGGGCCGGTTGAGAACAATCCGCAGTGGATTTTCTACGCCCTGGGCGCGGCGCTGCTGAGCCTGGCCGCCACCATGGCGCTGCTCTCGCGCCGGCCGGACATCCGCTTCTCCGGCAAGTTCATCTTCGCCGCCCTGGTGGAAGGCTTTACCGCCACGCTGGCCATGCTGTTCATGACCATGAGCGAGACTTATCTCTCGCTCGGCGCCGCCGCCGTGTGGGGCGCGCTGGCCGCGGGCCAGGGGCTGCTGCTGTTCCTCCTCATCGCTGACAGTTTCGACCTGGTGGAAACCATCTATGGCCGGGTCGCCAAGCGGCATTTCGAGCCGATCCCGGCTCCGGCCGGCGCCAAGCTGCCGAAGGTCTCCATCCACCTGCCCATCTGCAACGAGCCGCCGCACATGGTGTGCCAGACGCTCGATGCCCTGGCGGCGCTCGATTATGACCGCTTCGAGGTGCTGGTGGTCGACAACAACACCAAGGACCCCAAGGTGTGGGAGCCGGTGGCCGAGCATTGCGCGCGCCTGGGGCCGAAATTCCGCTTCTTCACGCTGGGCAAGTACAAGGGCTTCAAGGCTGGCGCGCTCAACTTCGCGCTGCGCGAGACGGCGCCGGATGCCGAGGTGATCGGCGTGATCGACAGCGATTACATCGTGGACCCCGACTGGCTGCGCTCCATGGCGCCCGCGTTCGATAATCCGAAGGTCGGGTTCACGCAGTCGCCGCAGGATTACCGCGATAACGACGGCGGCCTGTTCAAGCGCATGATGTTCTGGGAATATGCGGGCTTCTTCCACGCCGGCATGGTGGCCCGCAACGAGCGCAACGCCATCATCCAGCACGGTACCATGACCCTGGTGCGCAAGGCCGCGCTCATCAACGAGAACGGCTGGGCGGAATGGTGCATCACCGAGGACAGCCAGCTTGGCCTGCGCCTGTTCCGCGCCGGGTATGAGGCGGTGTATTCCAAGAAGAGCTTCGGCAAGGGCGTGATGCCCGATGACTACAACGCCTTCCGCAAACAGCGCTACCGCTGGGCTTATGGCGCCATGCGCATCGTGCGGGCCAACTGGCGCGCGCTGTTCTCGCCCTTCAACCACGAGCTGACGCTGGGCCAGCGCTGGCACTTCATCACCGGCTGGGTGCCATGGTTTGGCGATGCGCTGGGTCTGGTGTTCCTTGGCCTGGGGCTTGCCTGGTCGGCCGGGCTGATCCTGGATCCCGTGCGCTTTGAATTCCCGATCGCGCTGTTCATGCTGCCTTCCATCGGCCTGTTCTTCTTCAAGATCGTGCAGATACTGGCGCTGTACAAAAACCGCGTGCCTTGCGGCTTTGCGGACCGCGTGGGCGCGGCGGTTGCCGGGCTGGCGCTCTCGCACAGCATCGGCAAGGCGGTGTGGAAGGGATTGTTCTCCAACAGCCTGCCCTTCCTGCGCACGCCAAAGATGAAGAATGCCCCGGCGCTGGTGCAGGGGCTGGTGATGTCACGCGAGGAGCTGGTGCTGCTGGTGCTCACCTGGGGCGCGCTGCTGGGGGTTGGCTTTGGCCACCATTGGGCGACGCTGGAAACCAAGCTCTGGTGCGCGGTGCTGTTCACCCAGTCGCTGCCTTACCTGGCCTCGGTCTCGGTCGCCATTCTTGCCGCCATGCCCGCCCCGGCGCCCAAGCCGGTGCAGGCCCCGGCGAAACAGGCCGCCCCGGCGCGCATCGGCAACATGCACCCCGCCGCGGGGGACTGAACCGGCGGCCAGCGCCGTTTGAGACAAAACCCAGGAAGCGCCCGCTTCCTGGGTTTTTTGTTGCCGCACGCCTGCCCTGCAAATGATTTCTTGCGTTTTGCGCTGCACCATGCGCATAAGACCGTCGTCGACCGCGAATGCGCGACCGGATCATTGATTCGGCCTTGGCGGTTGATTTGTCTATTGGGGCGGGAACGCCCTTCCCGGGCATTGTTTTACCCGTCCAATCCAAAATCGCGCGTGGAAACCGGACATTATCGCTGCAAGCCATATGGTTGCGGCGCCGGAGACGTTTATTTTTATGACTGAAGTTACCTTTGAATCCTTTGGCTTTGCCACGCCGATTCTCCAGGCCCTGACCAACAGCGGCTTCAACAAACCGACTCCCATTCAGGCTGGCGCCTTGCCGGCCGGCCTTGCGGGCCGCGACGTTCTGGGCACCGCCCAGACCGGCACCGGCAAAACCGCCGCTTTCGCGCTGCCCATTTTGCAGCAGATGGCCGCCAACCCGCTGCGCCCGCGCCGTTTTGGCACGCGCGCGCTCATCCTCTCGCCCACGCGCGAACTCGCGGTGCAGATCGAGCAGGAGTTCAAGAAATTCGGCACCGGCCTGGCGCTGAACACCGTGCTCGTGGTCGGCGGCGTGGGCCGTACCGGCCAGGTCAACCGCATGTCGCGCGGGGCGGATATCGTGGTGGGCACACCGGGGCGCATCTGCGATCTGATGAGCACGCGCAACCTGATCATCGACCAGTGCCAGTTCTTCGTGCTCGACGAGGCTGACCGCATGCTCGACCTCGGCTTCATGCCCGACATCCGCAAGGTGGTTGCCCAGCTTCCGGCGCGCCGCCAGTCCGCGCTGTTCTCGGCCACCATGCCGAAGGAAATCCTCTCCCTGGCCGAAGGCCTGCTGCGCGAGCCGGTGCGCGTTTCCATCGAGCCGGTGGCCTCCACCCCGGTGCTGGTTGAACAGCATGTGCATTTCGTCGAGGGCTCGGGCAAGCGCCATCTGCTCAGCACTCTGCTGCGTGATGGTTCGATGACCCGCGCCATCGTCTTCACCCGCACCAAGCGCGGCGCGGACCGTGTGGCCTTGCAGCTCACGCAGGAGAAAATCTCCGCCACCGCCATGCACGGCAATCTGGGCCAGAACGCCCGCCAGCGCGCGCTGGAGGATTTCCGCGCGGGCAACGTGCGGGTGCTGGTCGCGACCGATCTGGCCGCGCGCGGCATCGACGTGGCGGGCGTTTCCCACGTCATCAACTACGAGCTGCCCAACGAGCCGGAGAGCTATGTCCACCGCATCGGCCGGACCGCGCGCAACGGCGCCACCGGTATTGCCGTGGCCCTTTGCGACACGACAGAGCTTGGGTTCCTCAACTCGATCGAGAAGCTGACCGGCGTGAAGATGAACGTCGCCAGCGGCACCCGACCGGCGCACGCCGCCGCGACGAAAAAGCCCGCGCGCCATCCAGACTTGGTGGTGCGTAAGCCCAAGCGCCCGCAGTATGGCGAGAAGCGGAATTTTTCCCGCGCCGCGTAAACAAGACGCACAAGCCTGAAGACCAGAAACGGCGCCTCGAAAGGGCGCCGTTTTTGTGAGCGTTCGTTGCTGAAGTCAGGCTGCCTGAAACCGCCGGAGGGAAACTTCCGTGGCGATGGCGTGTATTTTTAGATCATTGTCGCCGGTTGGCACGGTCTCAACCTCCTGCGCCGCGAAGGCGCATCCCAACCTGAATGCTTCCGGCAGTGCCGCCAGCGTACGGTCATAATATCCGCCGCCGTAGCCCAGCCGGTTTCCCTTCGCATCAAACGCCAGCAGCGGCAGCAGCACGAAATCCGGCCGCGCAACCTCGCCCGCCGGATGCGACGTGCCGAACCGGCCCGGCAAAAGTGCTGCGCCAGGCTGCCATGTTTTGAACACCAGCGGATGGCCGCGCGGCGGCGTTTCCGGCAGGCAGAGCACAACCCCCCGCGCCGCCAGCGCATACAGCAGCGGGCGGATGTCGATCTCATCGCCCATCGGCCAATACCCGGCGACCACGGCGCCGGGCGGCGGCGGGCAATTTTCCAGCACATGCCGGGCAAGGTCTTGCCCCAGCGCGGGGTTGCACGCATTGCGCGCGGCCATGGCCCGTTGGCGCAGTCCGGCCTTTGCCTCGGCCAGGGCGGTGGCGGTCATCATGGGGTGGTCAACCGGAATTCAATCCGGCGGTTTTGGGCGTAGTCCGCCGGGGTGTTGCCCGGCGCGATCGGGTTGTTGGCGCCCATGCCGGAGGTGACCAGCCGGTTCTGCGGCACGCCGTCGGCGATCAGCAGGTCCAGCACCGCCAGCGCGCGGGCCGAGGAGAGATCAAAATTCGACTTGAACGGCCCGCCGGTGATCGGCTGCGCATCCGCATAGCCATCCACCGAAAGCACCCAGTTCACATCAGGCGGAATCTTGACCGCGATTTCCTTGATGGCCGCGGCCACCTGGGCGATTTCCGCGGCGCCCGCCGGGGTGATGGTTGCCTCATCCACGGGGAACAGCACGTCGCTCTCGAACACGAAGCGATCGCCGACGACCTTGATGTTTTTCTCGCCCTTCAGGCTCTCGCTCAAGGTGCGGAAAAACACGCTCTGGTACTGCTGCAATTCTTCCACTTTGCGGGCCAGCGCCTCGTTGAGCCGCTTGCCGAGATCGGTGATCTGCACGTTATCCTTGGCGTCGGCGGCCTGGGCTGCGTCCAGCGCCTGGGCCAGCGCCGCGAGCTGCGCGCGCATCGCCGCGATCTGCTGGTTGAGCAGGGCGACCTGGGCCAGCGCGTCATGCGAAATTTTGGTCTGCGCGGCGAGTTGATCCTGCAATCCCGGCCCGGCGCTGGCCTGGGCCTGGGCCTGGGCCTGGGCCTGGGCCTGGGCATCCATCTGTGCCTGCAACGCGCTGATGCGCCCGGCGCTGGCCGCCGCCTGGGCCTGCGCGTCAGACAACTGCGCTTGCAGGGTCTTGCCCTGGCTCTGCAAACCCGAGATCGTCGCGGCGCCGGCGCTTACCTGCTGGTTCAGCCCCGCATTGGCCGCCTGCACGCTCGCCAGCTGCGCGTTGAGCGCGGAAAGCTCCTGAGTCAGGGTCGTGTCTTTCGAGGTTTCCATCGAGAGGCTCTGCGTGAGCTGGGCGATCTGGTCGCGCAGTTGCGCGATTGTGTTGTCGCTGCCGCTGAGCGCGGAGGATAAAAACGCTTCGGCCAGCACGAACACCAGCAGGACGAAGATGGTGACCATGAGCAGCGTGGAGAGCGCATCGACATAGCCTGGCCATGCCTCCAGCCCGTTGCTGCCGCTGCGTTTGCGGCTCATGCCCGGGCGTCATCCGCCAGGGCGGCGATGGTGCGGGTCAGGATTTTCAGATCGCTGCGCAGTTCGTTGGTGGTCTGCATGCGGCCCTGTTCGGTCTCGGTCAGCAGCCGGGTCAGCAGCAGTTCGATATTACGCAGATGCGGGCGCAGGACATCATCGCCGCCCTGCTTGTCGGCCAGCCGGACCATGAGCTGCTGGTTAAGCTGCAAAGTGTCGGCCAGGTTGGCCATGCGCTCGTTCAGGCCCAGCAGCGCGGCGTTGCCCTGGGCGCGGCTATCCTCGCCGCGGGAGAGCACGCGCTGCAGAGAGTCCATGTTTTCCGCCGTCTGCTCCAGCAGCGCCTGCACATAAACCGGCACGCTGCCTTCACCATCGCCGCCCAGCGTGCCGCTGGAGAGCCGGGTGAGCCCGGCCAGCCATTCCTCCAGCTCGTTGAAGAAGCGGTTCTGCGCCTGGCCGGCGGTGAGGTCCAGAAAGCCCAGGATGAGCGCGCCGGAGAGACCGAACATCGAGGAGGAGAAGGCCGTGCCCATGCCTGCGAGCGGCCCGGCCAGCCCGCCTTTCAGCTGCGCGAACATGGCGTTCACATCGCCGCCGGCCAGGTTCATGCCGTTGATGACGGCGGCGACCGAAGAGACCGTGTGCAGCAGGCCCCAGAAGGTGCCGAGCAGGCCAAGGAAGATCATCACGCCGGTGACGTAGCGTGAAAGCTCGCGGCTCTCATCGAGCCGGCTTGAGATACCATCAAGGATGGTGCGCATCGCCGGCCCGGAGAGCGTGATGCGGCGTTCACCGTCGGCCCGGCCGTGCAGCATGCGCGCCATGGGGGCAAGCAGAATGGGCGGCGGCGCCTGCTCCAGCTTCTGGCGCGGGCGGCGGAATTCGTCCACCCAGTCAACCTCCGGGTTAAGCCGTTGCACCTGCCGCAGGTTCCAGAACACGCCGAACAGTTCCACCACGACGATGACCGAGTTGACCACCGGGTTGGCCATGTAGAAGCGGGCCAGCGCCGGGGAGATGACCGCCGCCACGCCGTAAACCACGAGGCAGAAGACGATCATGCGGATGAGATAACTGGTCGGCCGGGTCATTTCTGCACTCCAAGTACGGCTTCATCGTCGTTCTTCCCTGGCACGGAACCCAGAGCCCGGGGCAGAATGTTTTGTGACGCCACGCCGCATGAGGTCAGCGCGTCGCGCAGCGCCAGGGCGCGGGCCAGCGAGAGCCGCATGGCGAGCGAAGGGTCGCTGGGGTCGGCGGGGGCGCGCGCGTCAATGCCGATGACGCCGCGGGTCTCGCAAAAGGGCTTCAGCGCCGCCGTGGTGCCGGCGGGCAGGGTTGCGCTGCCGGGCGCGAAGGCCACCACCAGCGCCTGCGGCGTTGCCATGGGCGCGGGGGCCTGCGTGCCAAGGGCGGGCGCGGGCGGCACCGCCACCGCTGGTTTGGGGGGCGTTGGCGCGGCGGGCGTTGGCTTAGCGGAAATGGGTTTGGCCGGGGCTGGCGCGGCGGGGGGCGCAAGAGGTTTGAGCGGGGCCGGTTTCACGGCACGGACCACGCGGCGCGGTGGAGGGCTGACGGGCTTGGCCGCCGCCACCGCCGCGGGCCGCGCCGGGGCGATTCCCGCCAGCTGCGCCAGGGCGGCGGGGTTGACCTTCACCTGCGCGGCCGCGAGGGACGGGAGCAGGGCCGCCAGAATGAGAGCGATTGGATAAGGTTTCACGCGGAAACCTTATCCTTAACCTTTCGCGGCCGCCAGACCGTCGCGGACAACTTCCAGCAACCTTGGGTGCAGGTTCGGGTTGGCGGCGACCACCGTGCCGCCCACCACATCCTTGCCCTCGGCATCGGTGGCATAGCCGCCGGCCTCGCGCACGATGAGCATGCCGGCGGCGATGTCCCAGGGTTTGATGCCGCTTTCCCAGTAGCCATCGTAACGCCCCGCCGCGACCCAGGCGAGGTCCAGCGCGGCCGCGCCGAAGCGGCGGATGCCCGCGACTTGGGGCATCAGCGTGCTCAACGTGCGGGCGAAGGCCATGCGGTTGGTGGCGGTGGTGGCGGCGAAGGGGATGCCGGTCGCGAACACCGCGTCCTTCAGCTCGCGCCGCGCGGAGACCCGCAGGCGCTTGTCGTTCAGATACGCGCCAACGCCTTTTTCGGCCCAGAACAGCTCGTTGTTGACCGGGGAGTACACCACCGCCGCGGCGATCTCGGCGCTGCCGTCCGGCAGGCGTTTCTCCAACGCGATGGAAATGGCCCAATGCGGGATGCCGTGCAGAAAATTGGTGGTGCCGTCCAGCGGGTCCACCACCCAGCGCCAGGCCCATTTCTCGGAGCCGCTCGCGCCGGATTCTTCCATCAGCAGGGCATAGCCCGGACGCGCCTTCTCGAGATCCTCGCGCAGGCTGGCCTCCGCGCGCAGATCCGCCTGGCTGACGAAATCCCCCGGCCCCTTCACGGAAACCTGAAGATTCTCAACCTCGTTGAAGTCGCGCAGCAAACGCTTGGCGGCTTTTTGCGCCGCTGCGTGCATCACGGTCATATGCGCGGAAAGGCGTGGCATCATGGAGATGGATTCCTAGTCGTTAATGGAAGGCAAAGCGGGTGCAGGGGGCGAAACCCCCTGCCTTACCTAGCCTTTGGCCCGTTCCACGTAGCTGCCGTCCTCGGTGCGCACGACGACGCGCTCACCGGCTTCGATGAAGGGGGGAACGAGGGTTTTGACGCCGTTGGAGAGCTTGGCGGGTTTGTAGGAGGAGGAGGCGGTCTGGCCTTTCACCACCGGGTCCGCCTCGACGATTTCCAGCGTGACATGCGGCGGCAGGGTGATGGATACCGGGTCGCCTTCAACCAGCCCGACGGAGACGGCCATGTTGTCCTGCAGGAAGGGGGCGGAGTCACCCAGGATGGTGACCGGAACGATGAACTGCTCGAAGGTCTCGGGGTCCATCAGCACCAGATTGTCGCTGTCGGTGTAGGAATAGGTGTAGTCCCGGTCCTCGGTGGTCAGGCGTTCCACGGTGTCAGCGGTGCGCCAGCGCTCGTTGGTCTTGTTGCCGGTTTTAAGGTTGCGCATTTCCACCTGGATAAAGGCGCCGCCTTTGCCGGGGGTGATGATCTGCTGCTTGAGCACGGTCCAGCGGTTGCCTTCGTGTTCGATGACCTGACCGGCGCGGATGAGGTTTGCCTGCTGTTTCATAAAAGAGCTCTGCCTGAAAATACAAAAAATGGATTGCGATGCGGGGGCTTACGCCGCCGCAGGCTTTTGGGCAAGCCGGGGGGCGGTTTCGCGCGTCTGGCCAGATGAGAAGATTACGGGGGTAAAAATTTTTAACGTGTTTTCTGGTGTTTGATTAACGCACGATTCATGCGGTGAACCGTAGGCTTATACGACTTCAGGTTGTGCGCGGGCCGCCGAGGCGCCCCCCGCCTTAAAGGACGAGTTCTATGGTTTGCCATGATGATACGGCCGGACTCCAGTGGAAAACAGGATTGATGGCAGGCTGCGCGGCGCTCTCGCTGGGCGGGGGGTTGGTGCTTCCGGCGCGGGCGCAGAGTGTGATCTCTGCCAGCCAGAGCGCCACGGTTGATCTGGCGGGTTACGGCGCGGGGCCGGTGAGCATCACCTCGGGCACCACGCTGGCCAGCGGCGGATGGGCGGTGCTTGAGGATACGCAAGGTCCGGTCACGCTCGACAACGCCGGCAGCCTGGATGCCGCGAGCGGAATTGGCATTTATCTGAGCGCGGGCGGCGTGGTGGATAACCAGGCCACCGGCGCCGTCCACGCCGCCACCTATGGCGTTTTGTCCCGCGATACCGCCATCAGCGTGAGCAACGCCGGGGTGATCGCGGGGGGGGATGACGGGGTGAGCCTAAATGCGGGCGGCAGTTTCGCCAACGCGGCGGGAGGCAGCATTTTTGGCGCGCATATGGGTGTTTATACCGGCAACGGGCTGGGGGTTATCGCCAATAGCGGTGTTATTTCGGCGCGCACCGGCGATGCGGTTTCGCTTTATGCGGGCGGCAGCCTGGACAATACGGCGAGCGGGCAGCTGCTCGGCGGATATTCGGGCGCTTTTGTGGGCGGGCGCGGCGCGTTGGCGCAGAATGCCGGGTTGATCAGCGGGCCGGTGTTTGGCGTGTATCTCGCCGGGCCGGATAGCCTGAGCAACAGCGGCACCATCGCGGGGGGGACGGCCGGGATCATCGCCGTGGCGCCGGGCGCGGCGGTGACAAATACCGGGCTTGTGCATGGCGTCACCGCCGGGGTGCGTCTGGGCCGGGGCGATACGCTGGCCAACAGCGGCAGCATCAGCGGCGCCACCGGCGTGTTGGTGAAAGGGGCCGGGGCCAGTGTTTATGACACCGGGCTGATCGCCGGGACCAACGGCGGCCCGGCGGTGCAGTTTGAAGGCGGGGCCAGCAGCCTGACTTTGGGTACGGGCGCTGGCATCACCGGCACCATCAATGGTGGCGGCACGGACAGCATGATTACCCTGACCGGCAGCGGGCAGCTGACCAGCGATCTCGCCAATTTCGGCGCGGGGGGCGTGCTGAACGTGGCGGCGGGGGCGGATTGGACGGCCGCGGGCAACTGGGCGATGGGCACGGTGAAAAACGCCGGGACGTTTCAGCCAGGCATCATCGGCACGGCGCTGAACATCACGGGAAATTTCGTGCAGCTCTCCAGCGGCACACTGCGGGTGATGGTCAGCCCAACCGGGGTGTCGCAGGTTAATATCAGCGGCACGGCGCTGCTGGGTGGCCGGCTGGTTTATGTGTTGGCGCCGGGCAATTACACACCGGCGGCCGGGGCGTTCCTCACCGCCAATGGCGGGTTGAGTGGTAGTTTTGCCAGCGTGAGCACGCAGCTCGTGGCGGGGGAGGCGGTTGTTTCAGGCAATGCCACCGTATTGGCGGTCGACCCGCCGGGAGTTTTCAGCTACCGGCTGGGGGCATTTTCGGTGGCCCCGGCGGATGACGCGCTGTTCGCGCGCGCGCGGCAGGCGATGGTGCTGGATGCGGGCCGTGCCAGTGATGAGCTGCTGGATCAGGCGCAGGATGCGCCGGCCGCCTGCCCGGGTGCGGGCGCACTGCCGGGCGGGCGCGGCGCGCAGGCGGGCATTGCCCAGGCGCTGGCCGGTGCGTTCTGCGGCGCGGGCGGCTGGGTGGAGGCCTCGGGCAATGCCATGAACCAGCCGGGGAGCTATAACGCGCAGAGCGCCGGGTTTCTGGCAGGGGTAGGCCGCGCGGTGAATGACGAGGGCACCACGCTGGGGGTGGCTGTGGGGTATGACGCCACGGCGCTCAGCGATGCGCAGGGCGGCACGGCCAGCGCGCAGACCATCCGGCTGGGGGTTTACGGGGTGCAGAACCTGGGGCGCTTCGTGCTCTCGGGCGATGTGCTGGGCGGGTTCATTTCCACCAGCATGGCACGGGCAACCGGGGTTGGGGCGGCATCGGCGCGGCCGGGCGGCCATGTGGTCTCAGGCGGGGTGCGGCTGGCCATGCCGCTGCGCCTCGGGGGCTTCGGGCTGCTGCCGTCGGCCGGGGTGAATGTGGCGCAGGTGAGCCTCGGGCGGTTCAGCGAGACCGCGCAGCAGAGCGCGTTTGCGCTGAGCGCGCCGGGGGCATCGGGCAACAGTGTCAGGCCATATCTGCGGCTGGCGGTGAGCCGCGATTATGCCGGGGCGGCGCGCGTGGTGTGGACGCCGCAACTGGGCCTGGGGGTGGATTACGAGGCGGGCGATCCGGGCCGGGCGATGCGCGTTATCGCCGCCGATGGCAGCGCGTATGCCGCGGGCGCGAAGCGGGCGGACCCGCTGGCCGGGGAGGTGATGGCGGGTGTGAGCGCCGGGCGGGGCAATATGTCGCTGGTGGTGCGCTACAGCGCGCAGGTGGCGGGAAACTGGACCGCGCAGACCGCAGAGGCGGCGTTGCGGCTCGTTTTTTAGAGCGGGATTTTACCCAGCCCGCCGGGACGGTCATAAATATAGGTGGGCAGGGCGGTGCCGCTGATGTTGCCGCGCAGATTGGCCAAAATCTCCCGCCCGCGCTCAGGGGCGACATGGAAGCGCGCGGTGCCGGGGGCGGCATCCAGCTGGTGCAGATAATAGGGTTTTATGCGCGCGCGCAGCATGGCGCGGAACAAATCGCCCAAAGCCTCTTCGCTGTCATTCACGCCGGCGAGCAGCACGCTCTGGCCGAGGATGGGGATGCCCAGGCGTTGCAGCTTGCGCAGGGCGCGCACGGCGGCATCGGTGAGTTCGGCCGCGTGGTTGATATGCGCGGCGATGAACAGCGGCTTTTCAATGTCCAGCGCGGCGGCCAGAGCATCGGTGATGAGGGATGGGTCCGCCACCGGCACGCGGGTGTGGATGCGTAGAACCTCGATATGCGCGATGGCGCCGAGGTTTTGCAGAATGTCCCGCAGGCGGCGGGGCGAGAGGATCAGCGGGTCGCCGCCGGTGAGGATGACCTCCTTTATCCCCGGATGCGCGCGCAGATAGGCATAGGCGGCGGCCAGCACGGCATCGCTCAGCAAGCCGCCATCCGGCCCCACCTGTTCGCGGCGGAAACAAAAGCGGCAATATACCGGGCAAGCCAGCAGGGGCTTGAGCAGCGCGCGGTCCGGGTAGCGGTGCACGATGCCGGGAACGGGGGAGAGTGCTTCATCGGCGATGGGGTCGGCGCTCTCGTGCGGCGCGGTGATGAGTTCATCGGCATGGGGGATGAACTGGCGGCCGATGGCATCATCCGGCGCTTGGATGAGCGCGTGCAGCGCCGGAGGGAGTGCGATGGCGTAGCGCGCGGCGACCGCCTCCAGCGCTGGGCGCGCGGACTCGCTTGCCAGGCCGGAACGGATGATGTCTTCAACCGAGCGCAGTGTGCGGTTTGGGCTTATGGTACCGTCGGGCATGGGCGGCATGTAGAGGGAGAGTGCGAATGTCTCAAGCTTGGGAGCGGCTGGAAGACCGCATGGCGGCACTGCGGCGGCGCAACCTGCTGGCGGCCGGGGTGCGGGCGTTTTTTGGCGCGCGGGGATATGCCGAGGTGGAGACGCCCTATGCCGTGGTGGCGCCGGGGGAGGAGGTGCATCTGCGCGCGGTGCGGGCCGGCGCGGGGTATTTGAACACCAGCCCGGAATTTGCCATGAAAAAATTGCTGGCCGGGGGCTCGGGGCCGATATTTCAACTGGCGCGGGTGTGGCGCGATGAACCCTGGAGCGACACCCATGCGCCGGAATTCACCATGCTGGAATGGTATTCCCCGCGCGCGGACATGGGGGCGCTGATGGACGAGACCGAGGCGTTGCTGCGGGGGGTGCTGCCGCCGGTTGTGGAATGCCGGGGGGTGCGCACGAGCCTGGAGCGCTTTGAGCGGATCAGCGTGGCGGAGGCGTTCGCGCGTTATGCGGGGGCGGATGTTCTGGGCACCGCGGACGACGCGCCCGCGCTGGCGGCGCAGGCGGGGACGGTGTTGCGCGCAGGCGAGGATTGGGAGGATTTGTTCTTCCGGCTGCTGCTGGAGCGGGTCGAGCCGCAACTGGGACGCGAGCACCCCACATTTCTCACGCATTTCCCCGTGGCGCAGGCGGCGCTGGCCCGGCGGGACCCGGCGGATGCGCGGGTGGCGGAGCGCTTTGAGCTGTTCGTGTGCGGGATCGAGCTGGCGAATGCGTTCGTGGAGCTGACGGATGCACACGAGCAGCGTGCGCGCTTTGTGGCGGAGCGGGCGCGCCGGCATGCACTCTACGGGCCGGACTGGGAGATGGACGAAGATTTTTTAAGCGCGGTGGCGAAGCTGCCGCCCTGCGCGGGGATTGCGCTGGGGTTTGACCGGCTGGCGATGCTGGCCACCGGGGCGTTGCGAATTCGTGACGTTTTGTGGCTGCCGGAATAGAGCAGCCACCACGGCGGCGGCAATGGCAAGATCGAGGAGACGCCAAGCGACGGAGGCGGGGCTCACGGCTTTGCTGGTGCAGTAGCGGCATTTTGGCGGGGGCATTTGTGACATTTTGAAGCCGGGCGAAAAAGACGCTTCGGTTGTGCTAATGTCTGGCTCGGTTGTCAGCGTTAACGAGGGTGATATG
>JAJZCG010000057.1 GCA_021846225.1 Pseudomonadota bacterium
ACGCTCTCTCGAAGCGTATCAATATCAAAAGAGATAACATCAATACGCTCCCGATCATGACAATCAGATATACAAGCCAGATCAAATCCAACCCATAACCAAATCAGCATCACCAATCTTCACAAAGTCTAAACCTAGTGAAAACCTAAACCCCGTCCTAAAACGAAGCCCAGAAACGCCACCAACGTATCCCTTCCCAGCCTATTCAATTGTCAAATAACGGTAGCAACTTTTGCCTTGACTAGAAGCCGACATAAAAGGCATCGTCTCCGATGCCTTGGTGTCGTCCGCGTCGTCTCAGCGTGGAGCGGCTTCTACGCCTGAGTGACCCAGGCTGTCAACGCACGTTCACAAACTTTCAAACCACCGGAAACCGCCACTTTCCTCGCCGCCTCGCCGCCAAACCCGCGGAAACCCTTGTTTTTTGCATTGCAACATTTCCGCTATGCTGGCAGCGCATGCCGCCTTAATCCCCTGCCGGAACGCCCAAAAACCCGCGCAAACCCTAAGCCTGGCGCCGTTCCAACCGCTCTATGAGATTTTTTTTCAGAAATTTTCCAGGCTGGGAGCGCCCCCGCCGCCAACCCGCGCGGCGCTCAGACGAATCACCGCGCAAACCCAGCGATTCCCCCAGAGGGCGCCAACGCCCCCCGGGGAGAATCGCCTCTACGCGGCTTCGGCCAGATGCCCGGCGATCACCAGCCCGGCATCCGAGGCGCTCACCTGCACGCTCTCGCCATCTTTCACTGCCCCCTCCAGAATCAGCCCGGCCAGCGGATTCTGCAGGTTGCGCTGTATCACCCGCTTCAGCGGCCTCGCCCCATACACCGGGTCATACCCCGCCTGGGCCAGCCAGTCGCGCGCGCCCTGGTCCAGCGTGATGTGGATATTGCGGTCCGCCAGCAGCGCTTCCAGGTGCCGCAGCTGGATGGTCACGATCGTCCCCATATCCGCCCGCTGCAAACGCCGGAACAGCACGATCTCGTCCAGACGGTTCAGGAACTCCGGCCGGAAATGCTCGCGCACCCGCCCCATCACGGCCGCTTCGGCCATGCGCACATCCTCACCCTCGTGCTGCGCCGCCAGAATATCCGAGCCGAGATTAGAGGTCAGCACGATGATGGTATTGCGAAAATCCACCGTCCGCCCCTGCCCGTCCGTCAACCGGCCGTCATCGAGCACCTGAAGCAGGATGTTGAACACGTCCTCATGCGCTTTCTCCACCTCGTCGAAGAGAATCACCTGGTACGGCCGGCGCCGCACCGCCTCGGTCAGCACGCCGCCCTCATCGTAGCCCACATAGCCCGGCGGCGCGCCGATCAGGCGCGAGACCGCATGCTTCTCCATGAACTCGCTCATATCGAAGCGCACCATCGCCCGCTCATCATCGAAGAGAAACTCCGCCAGCGCCTTGGTCAGCTCGGTTTTGCCCACGCCCGTCGGCCCCAGGAACAAAAAGCTGCCAATCGGCCGCCCCGGGTCTTGCAACCCCGCCCTGGCCCGGCGCACGGCGTTGGAGACCGCGACCAGCGCCGTCTCCTGCCCCACCACGCGCTGGCGCAGGCTGTCCTCCATCTTCAGCAGCTTGGCCCGCTCGCCTTCCAGCATCTTCTCCACCGGCACCCCGGTCCAGCGCGAAACAACCGCGGCAATCGCCTCTTCCGTCACCGCGTCATCCACCAGCCGCTCTTCGCTCTTGGCCGCCAGCTGCTTCTCCAGCGCCGGGATCTCGCCGTACAAAAGCTCCGATGCCCGGGCCAGATTCCCCTTGCGCTGCGCCAGCTCCACCTCATTGCGCGCCTGGTCCAACTGCTCCTTCAGCTTTTGCGTGGCGTTCAGCTGGTCCTTCTCCGCCTTCCACGCGGCGCTCAGCGTGGCGGATTTCTCTTCCAGCGCCGCCAACTCGTGTTCCAGCTTTTCCAACCGCTCGCGCGAGGCCGCGTCGCTTTCCTTCCTCAGCGCCACCCGCTCGATCTTCAACTGCACCAGCCTGCGGTCCAGCTCGTCCAGCTCTTCGGGCTTGCTATCCACCTGCATGCGCAGCCTGGAGCCCGCCTCATCCATCAGATCAATCGCCTTATCGGGCAAAAACCGGTCGGTGATATAGCGGTTGGAGAGCGTGGCCGCCGCCACCAGCGCCGCGTCGGAGATCCGCACCCCATGGTGCAGCTCATATTTTTCCTTGATCCCACGCAGAATCGAGATCGTGTCCTCCACGCTCGGCTCCTCCACGAACACCGGCTGAAACCGCCGCGCCAGCGCCGCATCCTTCTCCACATGCTTGCGATATTCATCGAGCGTGGTCGCCCCCACGCAATGCAGCGCACCGCGCGCCAATTCCGGCTTCAACAGGTTGGAGGCATCCATCGCCCCATCGCCCTTGCCCGCACCTATCAGCGTGTGCATCTCATCGATGAACAAAATCACCTCGCCCTGCGCGCTCTCAATTTCCTTGAGCACCGCCTTCAGCCGCTCCTCGAACTCGCCGCGATATTTTGCCCCGGCCACCAGCGCGCCCAGGTCCAGCGACAGCACGCGCTTGTTGCGCAGGCTCTCCGGCACATCCCCGTTCACAATGCGCAGCGCCAGCCCTTCCACAATCGCGGTTTTGCCCACGCCCGGCTCGCCGATCAGCACCGGATTGTTCTTCGTCCGCCGCGCCAGAACCTGAATCGTGCGGCGGATCTCCTCATCGCGGCCGATCACCGGGTCCAGCTTCTGGTCACGCGCCAGCTGCGTCACATCGCGGGCGTATTTCTTCAGCGCGTCAAACTGCTGCTCCGCCGTGGCGCTATCCACCTTGCGCCCCTTGCGCACCTCGGCCACCACGCGCTCCAGCGCCTGCGCGCTCGCCCCCGCGGCCTTCAGCGCGCGCCCCGCCGGCGTATCGCTCGCCGCCAGCGCGATCAGCAACCGGTCCTGCGCCACGAATTCATCGCCCGCCTTGGTTGCCGCTTGCTGCGCCGCGTCGAGCACGCGCACCATATCCGGCGTAATGCCGGGTTGCCCGGCGCCCGCCCCCTGCACCTTGGGAATTTTCGTAACCGCCAGATCCACCGCCTGCTTCGCCGCCTGGGCATCGCCCCCGGCCATGCGGATCAACCCGCTCGCCGCCCCCTCGTCATCATCCAGAAATGCCTTCAGCAAATGTTCTGGCGTGATCTGCTGGTTATATTCGCGCATCGCGATCGTCTGCGCCGCCTGCACAAAGCCGCGCGCCCGCTCGGTGAATTTCTCAAAATCCATAATTTTTGCTCCTACGCAAACATTCGTCCCTCAAAAGGCAACCGGATCACTGTCCCTGAATAGGCAACAGCAACTTGCCAAAACCATATTGGCACCGCCATGATCCAGCTCAAGAGGGAGCCCGCCGTTGCATATCGAATCACTCTACCGCTACCCGGTCAAAGGCCTCACGCCGGAGCCCCTGGCCAGCGCCGCCCTCACCCCCGGCCGCTGCATCCCGTGGGACCGCGCCTTCGCCCTGGCCCAAGGCGGCGCGGCGCTCGACCCCGCAAACCCCGCCTGGGTCTCCAAAACCAATTTCATGTGCCTGGCGCGCAACGCCAGCATCGCCCTGCTGCAAACCCGGTTCCACGAAGCCGCCAGCCAGCTCGCCATCACCGCGCCCAGCGGCCAGAGCATCACCGCCAACCCGCTCACGCCGGAGGGCCGCGCCGCCCTAACCGCTTTCCTCACCGCCTGGCTCGGCGCAGAATCGCGCACCGGCCCCCTCGGCCAGCACCCCGCGTTCCATTATTTCGCGGCTCACAGCTTCTGCGACCATCAAACCCAGGTCATCAGCCTCATCGGCCTCGGCTCGCTCAAAGCCCTGGAGGCCGCCGCCGGCGCCCCGCGCGACAAACACCGCTTCCGCGCCAATATCTATATCGAGGACATCGCCCCCTGGGCCGAATTCTCCTGGCTCGGCAAAACCCTCCAGATCGGCGATGCGACCCTGCGCGTGCAAGAACGCATCGACCGCTGCGCCGCCACCACCGTCAATCCCCGCACCGCCATCCGTGACGCCAATCCCGTGCGCGAACTGCAAAAGAGCTTCGGCCATACCGATCTTGGCATCTACGCCGAAGTCCTCACCCCCGGCGTCATCCGCCCCGGTGATCCCATCGCCCTGCTCTAACCGCGGCGGCGGATCAGCGGCGCAACCTGGCTCAGGTAATCCTTCTTGCCGATGTTCACCCCGTGGTGGCGCAGAATCCCGTACGCCGTCACCACATGGAAATAAAAATTCGGCAGCGCCCAGGCCTGCAGCAGCTGCAACCCGTCCATCGCGATCACCATATCGCCCGGCAGCTCGATGCTGACCTCCCGCGCCTCGGCCCCCTCGAATGCCGCCGCGTCCACGCTCTTCAAAAAAGTAATGGCCGCGGCGATTCCCGCCTGCAAATCCTCCATCCCGGCCTCGGTAAAGCCAAACACCGGCACCGCCTGCCCGGTCAGCCGCAACACGCAGCTCCTGGCATGCTCGCAGGCAATCTGCACCTGCTGCTTCAAGGTGAACATATCCGGCGCCAGCCGCGCATTCACCAAATCCAGGTTTTTCTCACGCGCATGCGCCGCGCCCTTGCCGAGAATTCCCGACAAGCTCTCCAGCACCGGCACGAAACTGCCCACCGACATGCCATACATTGAAATCGTCATTCCTAAGGCTCCCGCTTCTCTGTCTTATATATAGCCACACGCGGCATCCCGGCGGATCAACCCGCGCCGAACCGCCGCCCCCGCAACCTGCCCGCAACGCGCTTGCGCAGCCCCCCGGCCCAGGCCACATCCGCCAGCCGCCGGTCCAGAAACCACAGCACGGCCTCCTCGTCCCCCGAGCGGTCATGCACCCAATAGAGCATCGTCGCCGCCAACACCGCCGCCAGCAGCCCGCGCTTGGTATACCAGTTGAAATCCGCCGACTTGTCCCCCGCCGCATGCCACACCGCATCCGCCATGCCCGCGTTGATACGCAGCCCCCGCAGCAAATTCCCCGGCAGGCTGAGCCAGGAGAGCGCACGCCGCACCGCCTCCTTGTTCCCGGCATTTTGCTCAAACCATATCGCGGCAACCGCGCGCACCCGCGCCGGCGTCCGGTAGGCGGCCAGGTCCGCCTGCGCCGCCGCCGTCTCCATGCGGACAAAGCTCCAGGCAAAAAATGCCTCGATCATCTCCCCCGCCCCGCCCGGAAACAGCAGCGCCGCATCCTCCGGCGTCTCGCCCGCATCCGCCAGGGCACGGCCCAGCGCCGTCACATTCCACCCGTCAAACGCCGCATGCCCCGGCAGCGCCTCCAGCACCCCGGCCATCTCCTCGCCAATCCGCATCACAAAACCTCCCCAGGAAGCGGCACCGGATTCCGGTCCATCTCCTCATTAAAGCCAAAATACCTGAAATCGCGCATCCGCATCGGGTACATCATCCCGTCCAGATGGTCCGCCTCATGCTGCACCACCCGCGCGGCGAATCCCTCCAGCACCATATTTAGCGCCTCGCCCTCAATCCCCAGCCCGCTCAGCCGCACCTTTTTATAGCGCGGCACCGCGGCCCGCAGCCCGGGAATGGAGAGACACCCCTCCCAGCCCAGCTCCATCTCCTCATCCAGCGGCGTCACCACCGGGTTGAACACCGCCGTCAGCGGCAGCGCCCCCCCGCTCCCCGCGCGGGACTCCGGCACATAAAAAATGAACAGCCGCACGCTCGCGAACACCTGGGGCGCCGCCAGCCCCACGCCTCCGGCATCCTTCAGCGTCGCCACCATATCCGCGAGCAACCGGCGCCCCTCCGCCGCCCGCACATCCTCAACCTCCGCCGCGCGGGCCAGCAACACGGGGTGCCCCATCCGGGCTATTTTCAAAATCGCCATGGCGGCATAAATGGTCTAGCAGAAATGATTTGGCTACCGGCAAATCTATGCTATAGCCGCCCCAATCTTCGCGGACACGGCCATCCCGGCCGCGTTTCGCCGTTTATTTTGGGCGTTTTTTAGGAGTTTTCGGCCAAGTGCAAGTTCTCGTTCGTGACAATAACGTCGACCAGGCGCTGAAGGCGCTCAAAAAGAAGCTTCAGCGCGAAGGCGTGTTCCGCGAGATGAAACTCCGCCGCCATTATGAGAAACCCTCCGAGCGCCGCGCCCGCGAAGCCGCCGAGGCTGTTCGCCGCGCTCGCAAGATGGAGCGCAAGCGCATCGAGCGCGAAGGCTTCTAAACCCCCTTTTTGCGGGAAGTATCGCCCTGAAAACAGCCGGAAATCAGCGCCTCAAGCGCTGGTTTCCGGCTTTTCTGTTTCCAGCCCCATCCCCCGCGAAGCCGGGCGGGCACCATGGCGGCATCCGCCGGAAACCAAATCATATCGCTGCTCCGTTTTGGCACAATGTCCCGTTTTGGCGCGGGCAGAGCGGCAGCTGGTACACTCCACATGCCAAAAACCCCGCACAAATGGCCACGCAATCCATGGCACGGTAGTTGCTTAACGATATTTCATGCCTTCGCTAGAAAGGCTTGTCCAAGATTTTAGGCGCTTACGGAGGAAACAACGATGCTTGATGCCGCCAATCAATACGCTTTACGGCCTGAGTGCGGGCGTGTGGCCGCCTGAGGGCAGCCGCGCCTGCCGCATTGGCCGTGAGAAACATACAATGACACGCGGCCATGACCTGCAGACCAAAAACCTGCCCGCGGACTGAGCGCGAAGCTGATCAGGCAAAAAGCAAGGTGAAGATATCGATTATAAATATATTGATCGAAGAATAGGCCGGGCCAGCATTTTCACAACCGGCCATGCGTGCGCGACGAAGCCAGCTGGAAACTTCGCCGCAAAATTAACAAAGAGCGTACCGCAAAACAAACACGTCAAACAAACACATCAAACAAACACATGCAGCCGGAACGGTGCATTTAAAATAGTGAAGGGGACACAATCGGAATGACGAAAAAATCGAATTTCACGCGCCATCTGCTCGCCACCGCGGGCTGGGGCGTTTGCGCCGGCCTGTTAGCCATGAGCCTGCCGCAGAGCGCCCAGGCCGGCCAGGATGCCTACACACCCGTAACGGCCTCGATGCTGAATGGCGCGCAGTCCAACGATGGCTGGCTGATGTTCAACCGCGACTATAGCGGCCGCAACTATGCACCGTTCACGCAAATCACCCCGCAGAACGTCAGCAAGCTCAGCGTCGCCTGGACCTCCGGCAAGATCGACATTCCCGACGGCTTCGAAGACACCCCCATCGTCAATGGGGATTACATGTTCGTCACCACGCCCAAAGACCACGTCATCGCCTATAATGCCGTGACCGGCGCCAAGCTCTGGGAATACGACTACCAGGTTCCCGCCGCGGCCTATAAAACCGTCTGCTGTGACACCAACAATCGCGGCGTTGCGCTCTCGGGCAATCTGGCGATCTTCGGCACGCTGGACAACCACGTCGTAGCGCTTAACGCGCAGACCGGCGCGGTGGTCTGGAATGTGTCCATTGAAGATCCTGGCATTGGTTACTCGATCTCCGAGGCGCCGCTGGTGGTCAACGGCAAGGTCATCATCGGCTCCGGCGGCGGCGAATACGGCGCCCGCGGCTTCATCCAGGCGCTTGACGCACAAACCGGCGCGAAGCTCTGGAAAACCTACACCACCGCAGCCCCCAACCAGCCCGGCGGCGACACCTGGCCGGCCGGCGCCTACAAGACCGGCGGCGGCGCCCCCTGGATGACCGGCACCTACGATCCCGACACCAACACCCTGTTCTGGGGCGCGGGCAATCCGGGGCCGTGGCTCGCCACCATGCGTCCGGGCAAGAACCTCTATACCGACTCCCTGCTCGCCATCGACCCCGACACCGGCGCGCTGAAATGGTACTACCAGTACACCGCGAACGACACCTGGGACTATGACGGCGTGAACACCCCGATGCTCACCAACCTCACCTACAAGGGCAAGGACTACAAAGCGATCGTGGAAGCCAACCGCAACGGCTATTTCTACGCGATTGACCGGACCACGGGCAAACTCATCTATGCCAAGGTCTTCGTCCACGACACCTCGATCAAAGGCATCGTGAACGGCCAGGCCGTCGGCAACGACGCGGTGCGCCCCGCGCTGGACAAGACCATCTTCACCTGCCCCAGCTTCCTCGGCGGCAAGAACTGGTGGCCAGCCGCCGTCGATCCGGCGACCAACATGGCCTACGTGCCGACCCTGCACGCCTGCATGAGCATGACCGGCGTACCGGTGAGCTACGCCGCGGGTCTGCCCTTCCTGGGCGAGACCTTCAAGATGGAACCCGATCCGGCCAGCCCGGGCGTGCTCGGCTCCTTCCAGGCGATCGACCTCTCCACCGGCAAGCAGGTCTGGCAGAAGAAAACCGCCGCCCCATGGGATGGCGGCGCCCTGGCCACGGCTGGCGGTGTCGTGTTCAGCGGCACGCCTAACGGTCATCTGCTTGCCTTCGACGGCAAGACCGGCAAAACGCTCTGGAAGAGCCCAGACCTCGGCTCTGGCATCATTGCCGCCCCGATCTCTTATGAGGTCAACGGCAAGCAGTATGTCGCGGTCTGGTCGGGTTGGGGCGGCGTGTGGCCAATCTGGTCCGGCAAGCTTGGCGCGCCGCTGGCGAAGGCGCCGCGCGGGGGGCAGCTTTATGTCTTCCAAGTCAACCAGTAACGCGATGTTCCCCCGGCCGCGCAAGCGGCCTGGGGTTATCGCCGCGGCCCTGTTGGCTGTGGTTGGGCTCGGCTGTGCGGGGAAACCCGCACACGCTGCCCCGCTTCGGATGTGCCTCGACAAGGCAAACCCGATCTTCACAATCGACGAGGCCGTCGCCAACGCCGTCGCGCAAAACCAGCATGCCACCGCCGATCTTGTCGTGTTGGACAGTTCCAAGGCCGATCGCTCGCAATTCTCCGGCAAAGGGCTGCAGAAATACCTCCAGACTCTCACCGCGCGTTGCGATGTCGTCATGGGCTTCCCGGTTGAAGCAGGGCACCCAACGCTGCCCGCCAACATGCTGGCAACCTTGCCTTATGTACGAACGGGATTTGTCACCGCCACCACCGGGGCGCCAACCTCCAGCTTCGCCGCGATGGTCGCGGCGCATAAAACCATGGGCGTGGTGATGCTGACGGTGCCTTCGACGTATTTCACCGCACAGAACATGACCGCCGAACACGTCTATTACACAAACGCCGAACTCCTGAGCGCCCTGGACAACGGCGAGATCAACGCCGCGCTGATCTGGCAGCCCTGGCTTAACCAGCAGTTAGCCAGCCATCCGCAAAATCTGCGCGTGTCGCCAATCGGCCTGTCACATGCCGTGTGGAATATTGTTGGCCTGTATCCCGAAACCGCAAAAAACAGCGAAGCCGTGCGTACGTTCAACCATGGGGTGGCATCTCTTGTGGCGAGCGGGAGATTGGCTAATATCATCAAACCTTACAACACTCCAACGCTCCATCAGTGAAAGTAAATCCATGAAGATATTGAATATAACAGGAATTTCCGCCATGGCGCTGATCCTGTCGGCAGCGGGTGCAGCCGCGGCGGCGCCGCCCGCCCTCTACACGGCTGCGCAGTCCGCCTCAGGCGCCACCGTGTTCGCGCAGAATTGCGCGATGTGCCACGGCGCCGACCTGAAAGGTGGCGCCGGCCCCTCGCTTGTCGGGCAGAGCTTCGCATCGGCCGCCAATAAATACACCATTGGCGCCATCTTCAGCGAAATCGCCGAACAGATGCCCGCTGGCCAGCCAGGCAGCCTGACCCATGATCAGTACACCGCGGCCCTGGCCTACATTCTGAGCAAGAACGGCTACCCGGCAGGCAGCACCGCGCTGGACTATAACGCGAGCCTTGGCTCATCCGTGCCGCTGGTTTCACAAGTTAAATAAGAAATTTGCAAATTTGATTGCAAATAGGCGGGGCAATTTCGCCCCGGCCTTAACCGAAGGAGGAAAAAATAATGTGGCGTAAACCTGTTATCACTGAAATCTGCGTCGGCGCTGAAATCAACAGCTATATCTCCGCCGGCAAGAAGTAAAAATCCGATGCTAAACCAAGTACCCTTGCGAGACCGCCTGTGTTTGTAAGGGTACTTGGCGCGGCAGCCGGAGGCGGCTTTCCGCAATGGAACTGCCGGTGCCCCGGTTGCACACGCGCCCGCGCCGGCGACCCGGCGGTGAAGCCGCGTACCCAGGCCTCCCTGGCCGTGAGCGCTGACGGTCAGCGCTGGGTGTTATTGAACGCAAGCCCGGATCTGCCCGCGCAGCTACGCGCCGCCCCCGCGCTGAACCCCGCTATTTCAGGCCCCGCACGCAATTCACCTGTCCACGCCGTGGTGATCTCAGGCGGCGACATAGACTGCATCGCCGGGCTTCTCTCGCTGCGCGAAGGCCACCCGTTCACCCTTTACGCTGATCCGTTCGTACAGAGAATTATCGATAACAACGAAGTATTTTCGGTACTGAACCGGAGTTTCGTGCGCTGCGAACCCCTTAACGCGCAGGGCGAGACGGAGCTGCGCGACGCGCAGAATCAGCCCCTTGGCCTATGGGTCGAAGCCTTCCCCGTTCCCGGCAAAATTCCGCTCTACCAGGAAGCTGGAAAAGAAGCCGCAACCCTCGTCAATGATCAGGCGGTAATCGGCCTCTCCCTGCGCGCCGCCTCTGGGCGAAAAGTCTTTTTCATCCCCGGCTGCGCGCGCGTTACAGACGGCATCAGGCACCTCGTCAGCGGTGAGAATGTTTTATTTTTCGATGGCACCCTCTGGGCCGATGACGAAATGATCACGGCCGGAATGGGCACGAAGACCGGCACCCGCATGGGCCATATCAGCGTCCGCGGCCAGGACGGCAGCATTGCCGCCTTTGCCCAGACAACGCTCGCCCGCAAAATATTCATCCATATCAACAATACGAACCCTATATTGTGCGACGATTCCGAAGAAGCCGCCTTTGTGCGCGCCGCCGGATGGGAAATCGCCTTTGACGGCATGGAGGTAACGGTATGACAACAATAATGACGCACGACGAACTGGAAGCCGCATTGCGTGCAATCGGCGCCGCGCATTACCACAATCTACACCCCTTTCACCGCCTGCTGCACTCCGGTGCATTATCAAAATCACAAGTCCAGGCCTGGGCGCTTAACCGTTACTATTACCAGAGCAGCATCCCCCAAAAAGACGCGATCGTCCTCGCCCGCCTGCCAGACACCGCAGCCCGGCGCGTCTGGCGCCAGCGCCTGGTGGACCATGACGGCGAACATGCAGGCGATGGCGGCATCGCCCGCTGGTTGCGCCTCGCCACAGGGGTCGGGCTCGATGCGGATTATGTCCAATCTAACCGCGGCATTCTGCCGATCACCCGCTTCGCTGTCGACGCCTATGTGCATTTTGTGCGAGACCGTTCACTGCTCGAAGCTGTGGCCTCCTCTTTGACGGAGATGTTCTCCCCCACAATCATCGCCGAGCGTGTCGCCGGCATGTTAGCCAATTATGATTTTGTCTCCCCCGAGACCCTGGCATATTTCAACGCCCGGCTGCATCAAGCCCCGCGAGATGCTGATTATGCCTTGGATTATGTTAAAACCCACGCCCGCACGCGCGAGGAGCAAGAGCTGGTGCTTGCCTCCCTGCGCTTCAAATGCGACGTACTGTGGGCACAGCTCGACGGGCTCTATGCCGCCTATGTCGCGCCTGGCCAGATTCCGCATGGCGCTTTTCTGTATCAGGCGGAAAAAATGGCGCTGGCAGGATGATGATGGCTGCGGCCATTACGCGCGATTCAGTGCCCGTGCTGCGCCGTGGCGTGCGCCGGCAGTTTGACCGTACACGCAATTGCGCCATTCTCATGGCGCCGGAGCGCGTGATTGTGCTTGATGAAATTGCTGACGCCATCATCGAATCCTTCAAACCGGCCGCCACGGTGGGCGATATTGCCGCAGGCCTGGCAATGCGCTTTCAGGCACCCGCACAGGAAATCGAGGAGGATGTGATCGCCTTCATCCGCGAACTGAACGATAAGGGTCTGATCGTATTATGAACGCCCACCCCCGCCCCGCCCCGCCGCTCGCCTTGATGGCGGAACTCACCCATCGCTGCCCGCTGCAATGCCCCTATTGTTCGAACCCGCTCGAACTTCTCAAAGTTGCCCAAGAGCGCGACACACAATTCTGGTTGGATCTTATCGCCGAAGCCGCCAATCTTGGCGTGCTGCAAATTCATTTCTCCGGCGGCGAGCCAACCCTGCGGCCAGATCTGGCGGCACTTATCGCGCATGCCACCGCACGCGGCATGTATGCCAATCTCATCACCTCCGCTGTCTTGCTGAATGAAGATAAACTACAGGCCCTGGCTGATGCCGGTCTTGGCCATGTGCAGATCAGCATCCAGGGCGCGGACCCGGCAACGGCTGACCGTATCGGCAACTACAAAAACGGACATGCGAAAAAGCTTGAAATTGCCCGCCTGGTGCCAAAGCTCGGCATGTCGCTGACAATCAACGCAGTCGTGCACCGGCAGAATCTTGATCAATTACCGGCTATGATCGACCTTGCGGAGTCCCTCAACGCCGATCGCCTCGAAGTCGCGCATGTGCAATACCACGGCTGGGCATTGCGTAACCGCGCAGCGCTGATTCCAACACGCGAGGCGTTCGAGGCGGCGGATGCGATTGTCGCCGAGCGGCGCGCGGCCCTGCGCGGCAAAATGGTTATCGATTATGTCGTCCCGGACTATTACGCCGCAAAACCAAAAACCTGCATGGGCGGCTGGGGCCAAAAACTATTGAACGTAACGCCCGATGGCCGCGTCCTACCCTGCCACGCCGCGGATTCAATTCCCGGCCTGGAATTCGAGCGCGCCGGTGTCCTGCCTTTGCAAGAAATCTGGGAACAGGGCAGCGCCTTCGAGAAATTCCGTGGCACTGGCTGGATGCAGGAGCCCTGCGCCTCATGCGCCCTCAAGGAAGCCGACTGGGGCGGCTGCCGATGCCAGGCGCTGTCGCTGGCTGGAAACGCCGCGGCGACAGACCCGGTTTGCCACCTCTCCCCCCTGCACGGGGAAATCCAACGCCTCGCTGAGTCAGAATCGCGCGCGGATCATAGGGAGTTTATTTATCGCAGGTTGTGACACGAGGAGGAACGGGGAGACACAAAATTGAAACAAAAAATAAAATCGGAAATGAAGCATAGAAAAAATTTGCGTGCTTTGCCTGCATGTTTTCTGTTGTCTACGGTTGCAGCCCCGTTCGCCTATGGCCAGACGCCCCCCGCCCCCGATCAAACCATCTATGTCCACGCCTCGCCTTTATCGGCCTCTGGCGTCAGCATCAGAAAATTTCCACACCAGGTGCAGGTTCTCCGCAGCCAGGACCTCAACCAAAACGGCGTTGCCAACGCAACGCAAGCGTTGAGTCAGCGCGCCGCCGGCGTTAACCTCGTCAACAGCCAGGCCAACCCTTATCAACCCACCATCCTTTATCACGGCTTTGAACTCTCCCCCATTCAGGGCACGCCGGCAGGCTTGAGCGTCTACATAAACGGCGCGCGGTTCAACACGCCTTTTGGGGATCTCGCCATCTGGTCCTTGCTCCCCAGCGAGGCGATCCACTCACTGAGCCTTGAGGACGGCAACCCAGTCTTTGGCCTCAACGCCCTCGGCGGCGCGATCAACGTGATCATGAAAAACGGCTTTAACACCAGCGGTGGCCAGGCCGAATTATCCGGCGGCTCGTTTGACAAGTTGAACGCCAATCTCGAATACGGCAAGCAGGTTGGCAACACCGCCGCCTATGTTGATTTGAATGAAACCCACGAGGCTGGCTGGCGAAACGCCCAATCCTCCGATATTCAGAATTTTTACGGCGACATCGGCTGGCACGGCCCCCATACCGCTCTGCACTTCAACGCCACGCTGGCGAATTCGAACTTGAACGGCCCCGGCAGCGTGCCGGTGCAACTCTTGGCAGCCGACCCCGCGGCGCAATTCACCGGGCCCAATAATATCACCGATAAATATGCAAAATTCAGCGCCACGCTGAATGACCAGCTCACCGCCAAAACATCGCTTCAAGCGGTTATATATTACGACAACCTCCGGGAAAATCTGACCAACGGCAACGGCGCGAACGATCAACCCTGCGGGCCTGGCGTCAATGCCGGATATTTATGCCAGGGCGGCGCTGGCGGCAGCCTCAGCACGACGCTGGGCGGCGCGCCAATTCCAAATTTTCTGCCCACCGCAAATGCCGCGGGCTACTACAGCTACTCACAGTTGAACCTGAACACGACCAACACAAACGGCTATGGCGGTTCAGTCCAGTTCACCAATGCGGGCGCGGTTTTTGGCCTCAAGAACAACATCCTCGCTGGCGTCAGCTATGACGGCGGCTTCACGAATTATGGCGCAGCTGGCTATATCGGCGGCCTGACCAGCATCTCAAGATTCTATTACACACCCTCTGGCATCCCGAGCCCCGGCTATCTGCTCGATGAACCCGGCACGGTGCCAGTCAACGTGGTCATTCGCAACGCCTATTATGGCGCCTTCATCTCGGACACACTGAACCTGACGCCCAAACTGGCGCTGACAGCAAGCGGGCGTTTCAATATCGCAAACATCGCCCTGCATGATCAGAACCCGCCTGACCCCAACGCCCCCGGCGGCGGCCTTACCGGACGGCACTATTACGATCATTTCAATCCCGCCATCGGCGCGAGCTATGATGTCACGAGCCTCCTCACCGTATACGGCAGTTATTCCGAAGCCAACGCCGTGCCAACTCCCGCTGAACTCTCTTGCGCCAGCCCGCAAGATTCTTGCAGCCTCGCGAATTTCATGTCCGGTGATCCCAATCTGAAACAGATCGTGACCCATACATTCGAGGCCGGGCTGAAAGGTATTCTGGCCGGCCCGCTGGAATCGATCATCACCTATAACGCCGATTATTATCATACAATCACCAGCAACGATATCGAATTTCTGCAATCGCCCTACAACCCTATCAGCTCAGGGTATTTCGGCAATATCGGCAACGTCTTGCGCACAGGATTCGATGCCTCGGTAAATATCGACCTCAATAAATGGCAAATCTATGGTGGCTATTCCCGAATTGATGCGACATATCGCAGCCGCTTCATCGAACATTCCAGCAATCCGCAGGCAAATGCCAATGGAGACATCACCGTGGTTCCCGGCGATCATCTCCCCGGAATCCCGGAAAACATCGTCAAATTCGGCGCGGCATATCAGGCCACACGGCGCTGGAACCTGGGAGTTTCCTTTACCGCGCAGAGTTCAACCTATCTATACGGAGACCAGGCAAATCTCACCCCACCGTTGCCGGGATATTTCGTGATGAACCTTACGACTCACTACAACATCACACCCGCGCTTCAGTTTTTTGGCGGCATCGATAACATTACGAACACAAAATACTATAATTACGGAACCTTCTCCCCCACGGGGCTGGCTGGTGGCGTCTATGTCGCCCAAGCTCCCAACTATTCCAACCCGCGCAGCTACAGCATCGCAGCCCCTGTCTCGGTTTACGCAGGAATGAAATACAACTTCTAAATCCTGATGACTTCATATTGCCCCGCTCTACAGCGGTAATTTGAAGTCATTACAGTCTAAAACCCCGTCCGGGCCAAAAACTCCCTGGAAGCCGCGAGGTCTTCAAGGATCGAGCCATTATTGCGCGGGTCACGCTCCTGCTCAATCGTGATGTATCCGGCATATCCCAATTGGGTGAGCAGCGCGCGGATGCCCGCATAATCCACAATACCATGGCCGATCGGGCACATCACACCCTGCGCGCAAGCCTCGAAGAAACGTATCTTGCGGCCCATCATCTCCTGGAACTTCACACCGTCAATATCCTTGAAGTGCAGATAGTCGGTGCGCTCCCAATAGGTCCGTATCGTTGCGATGGGGTCCATCCCCGCATAGGTCAGGTGCCCGGTATCAAGGCACAACCCCGCCTCCTCGGCCGCAACATCCCCGGCGATCCGCTCAATCTCGTCCGCGAATTCGATATGACCGCCCGCATGCGGATGAATAACCACGCGCACGCCGAATTCATCGCGCGCCACCGCGGCGATGGCGCGGATATTGGCGAGCATGCCCCGCCACGCATCGCGGTCCAGGCGGAGGGCGCGGTCCGCATGGCCCGCGGCATAATCTCGCGCCTCATGCCCCCAGTCCATCACTGTTAGATACGGCGCCGCAAACCGCTGGCCAGGATGCGTTGCAGGCCGCGGCAACGCGGTGATCAACGCGCATATCTCCGCCGTCTGGCGCAGCAACGCCGCCCGATTTTCCGGATCGGCCAGATTATCAAAAATCGTGCCGGCGACGACACTCAGCCCGCGGCGCGCCAATGCCTCGGAAACACGCGCAACATCCAGCGGCAGGTAGCCGTAGGGTCCAAGCTCCAGCCCCGCGAATCCGGCCGCCGCGGCCTCGTCGAGCACATGCTCCCAGGCGGGCAGATGCGGGTTGCGCACATCATCCACCCCCCAGCAGCACGGCGCGGTCGTAATGGTAATGGGCGCGTTCATGCCGGGCACCTCAACGGCTGATCGCCGCCTGGAGCGCGCTGATCGAGCTTTGGATGCCCGCCTCGACCGACATGGTCAGATCCTCCATTTCCAGGCTTACCCAGTCATTATAACCCATCATCCGCACAACGGAGAAAAACTCCTTCCACCATTGCAGGTCATGCCCGGCGCCCACCGCAACATAATTCCACGCCCGGCGCGCCGTATCCTCAACCGGCTTGGTTTCCAAAAGACCGTTGATCGCCGCCAACCCGCGCTCAATACGCGCGTCTTTACCGTGAACATGATGGATCGCCGGCCCCAGAGCGCGCGCCGCCGCGATCGGATCAGCCCCCATCCAGAACAAATGGCTCGGGTCGAGATTCAGCCCCACCTTGGGGCCCACCGCATCCCGGAGCCGAAACAGCGTTTCGGGATTCCAAACCAGCATGGAAGAGAAATTCTCCAACGCGAATTTCTCAACGCCCGCTTCGTCAGCAAGCCGCACCAGCCCATGCCAATACAGAATCGCCACATCATTCCATTGATACTCAAGCGCATCCTTCAAACTTGCCGGCCAGCTGACCGTATAGGTAATCCAGTTCGGGATGGTATCGCCCGGCGCGGCCGGAGGCAGGCCGGACATCATCACAACCTTCTTCACGCCAAGCTCGCCCGCCAGATGCAGCGTATCTTCGGTGTCCTTGCGGTGCTTCGCGCCCAGCGCGCCGGGATCAAGCGGGTTGCCCGAGCAATTCAGCGCCGCGATGGAGAGCCCGCGCGCTTCAATCTCTTTGAGAAAAACCCGGCGCTTTCCCGCATCGCTCAACAGCTCCCCAGCGCGGACATGCGGCGCCGATGACCATCCACCGCCGGTCATCTCAATACCCTCAACCCCGAGGGACACGCATTTATCAAGCATCTCCGTGAAGGAGAGTTCGCCCATGCAATCAGTGCAGATCGAAAGTTTCATTGTCAGCAATTCCCTTTCATGGCTCAAATTTGCAGGTTATGCGAAATCAACCCACTGGGAGCCAGCCTCGGCTGAGCGCACGCACGCTTCAAGCCAGCGCACGCCATCCGTGCCACCTTTAATCCCGGGATAGATCAACCTGGCGAGCAAGGCTTCATCGCCACGGTTTTTCGCATCAATCGCCTGCGCGATACGCAGATAGATATTGGCCCAGGATTCACTCAGCCCTTCGGTATGCAGCGCGCCAAGCCGGTCGCTGTCAAGCGAAAGCGGGTCCAGATACGGCATGCCGTGATGCATCACCTGCCCCGGCTGGCCCTGTATTTCATAGCTCAATTCATTCGGTGCCGTCTCACGCCAGATCAAGCTGGCCTTCGCACCAACGATGCGAATCGTCTGCGCTTCCATAGACCCCGCACAGACCGATGAGCACCACAACCGCCCCACCGCTCCGTTGTTATAGTGGAACAGAACATACGCGTTGTCCTCCAAGGGCGCGCGCGAGCGGATAAAGCTCTGCCGGTCACAGAGAAGTTTGGAAATCTTCATCTCCGGCAGAATCACCTGCGACATATAATAGGTATGGGTCGAGATATCGCCGAGCACGAAAGTGGGGCCCGATGTTGCCGGATTGGTCCGCCATTTCTGCGCTTCCGAGGCATTCGCGTCATCGCCGGAATTGAAGCCATGGACATAGGTTAAATCGACCATCCGCACATCGCCGATCACCCCCTTGGCAACCATCGCGCGCATCTGCAACAGCATCGGATACGCCGAATAACCGTAGGTCACACCAACAATCAGTCCGCGCGCCTCGGCAAGGCGCTCTATCTCCTCGCATTCACGCACCGTAAAGAACAAGGGCTTCTCGCAAATCACATGCAGCCCGGCTTCAAGGCAAGCCTTGGTAATCTCGTAATGGGTGTAATTGGGCGTTGCCACGGTCACAACCTCCACCCCATCCGCCCGCCCGGCTTCCTGGGCGATCATGCTCCGGTAATCCGCATAGCAGCGCGCCGCCTCAACGCCGATCTTCTCGCCAAAATCCCGGCCGCGCTCAGCATCGAGATCGAAAGCGCCGCAAACCAGCCGGTAGGCGGTATTGTCGCGCAGCGCGCCAAGACGATGCTTGTAGCCAACCTGCCCGGTCCGCCCGCCGCCAACCATGCCCCAACGCAACGGGCGCTCGATCAATTTTTCTCCGTTCAACATGTGCAAAACCTTTTATGATATGAATCCAGGGATTAAACCGCTTGAAAATCCGGCGC
>JAJZCG010000058.1 GCA_021846225.1 Pseudomonadota bacterium
ATTTATGGGTGGATTGAGCATCTGGCACTGGCTGATCGTGTTGTTCGTGGTCATGCTTGTGTTCGGTACCGGCAAGGTCAGCAACCTGATGGGCGAGTTCGGCAAGGGCATCAAATCCTTCAAGGAAAATCTTGCCGACGATGATGGCAAAAAAGGCCAGGACGCCTCGATGAGCAAGCCGGATTCGCTGAGCGCGCCGCTGCCGGACCAGAACAAGACGACCGTAAACCAGGGCTGAAATGGTTCCCGTTGAACTGGCGAATGCGCTGGCCGAGGCCGGGCAGCGTATGGATTCGCATTGCTGGGTGCCAGGCTCCGCCGGTAACCTCTCCGCGCGCATTGATGACGGCCGCATCGCGATCACCCGTAGCGGCGTGCATAAAGGCCGGTTGAAGACCGGCGATATCATGGCTGTGGATTACGCCGGCCAGGCGCTGAGCGAGGGGATGAAACCCAGCGCGGAGACGCTGCTGCACTGCCAGCTCTACCGGTTGTTTCCGCAGGTGGGCGCGGTGCTGCATGGCCATTCGGTGGCCGCCACCGTGCTCTCCATGCAAGGCGCCATCACCTTCTCTGACTACGAGATATTAAAAGCCTTCGGCTTTGCCACGCATGAGATGGACGTGGTGCTGCCGGTGTATGCCAACGATCAGGATATCAGCCGGTTGGCCGCGTATATCGAGCCGCTGCTGCTGCGCGATCCGCCGATTGGCTATGTCATCGCCGGGCATGGCGTTTATGCCTGGGGAACCAGCGTGGAGCATGCCTACTGGCGGCTGGAAGCGCTGGAATTTCTGCTGCAATGTGAGTTGGAACGGAGACGAATCAAATGAGCCGTTTGACGATCTATGAGGACCACACGCCCGGCGCAGCGGTGTTCTGCGCGGAGGATGCGGGCGCGGTGGCGGCGGAGCTGAGCAAGATCGGCGTTGATTTCGCGCGATGGGAGAGCCCGGTGAAGCTGAGCGGCGAGGAACCGGCGGAGGAGATTCTGGCCGCCTACCGGCCGTATCTCGATGCGCTGATGGGCGCTACGGGGGCTGGATCGGCCGATGTCATCAAAATGACGCCTGATAATCCCGCCGCCCCGGCATTGCGCGAGAAGTTCCTGAAGGAGCACACGCACAGCGAGGATGAAATCCGTTTTTTCGTGCAGGGTAGCGGGCATTTCGTGATCCATGAGAACGGGCGGGTGTATGATGCGTTCTGCGAGCAGGGCGACCTGCTGCGCGTACCCGCCAATGCGAAGCACTGGTTCGATGCGGGTGATAAACCTTTGTTCACGGCGCTGCGGGTATTCACCGACACCTCCGGCTGGGTCGCGCAGTTCACCGGGGACGATATTTCCAGCCGCTTCCCGGTCGCCTGATGCTGCCGCCTGCCGCCGTCCTCACGGATATTGAGGGCACGACCACGCCGATCGCCTTTGTGCACCGGGTGCTGTTTCCGTATGCGCGGGCGCGGCTGGCGGCGTTTTGCGCGGCGCATGCGCAGGTGGGCGGCGTGCCAGTGCCGCCGCTGGAGACGCTGTATGCGCAGATGGACCGCGACGAGAAAGAACCGCTGCTGAAGGCTATCCAGGGGATGCTCTGGGAGGAAGGCTATGCCGCGGGGGAGCTGAAGGCGGAAATCTACGCGGATGTGGCCCCTGCCCTGCGCCGCTGGGCGCGCGGGGGGGTGAGGCTTTATGTGTATTCCTCCGGCTCCGTGCCCGCGCAGAAGCTGTTGTTCGGCCATAGCGGCGCGGGCGACCTGACACCGCTGTTCCAGGCGTATTTCGACACCAAGGCCGGGCCGAAGCGCGAGGCCGCGAGCTATGGCGCGATTACGCGCGGGATTGGGATTCCGGCGGGCGAAGTGCTGTTTCTCTCGGACATGGAAGCGGAGCTGGATGCGGCGCGCGAGGCTGGCTTGCGCACCTGCCAGCTGGTGCGCGCGCAGGATGGCACGCAGGCATCGGCGCGGCACGAAACCGCGGCGGATTTTGCCGAAGTGGCGCAGAAATTTGGCCTGCCGCGTGCTTAAACGAGCAGGCGCCTGGTTGGCCGCCCGCCCGCTGGTGCGGGCTTTTTTATGGGGCATGGTCTCCGCGCTCGGCCTGCCGCCGGTGCATCTGCTGCCGGTGCTGCTGTTCAGCGTGCCGGCGTTCATACGGCTGGTCGGGGCGGCGAAAAGCTGGAAACAGGTGGCGCTGACAGGCTGGCTGTTCGGCTTTGGCCTTGGGCTGGCGGGGCTGTACTGGATCACCGAGCCGATTCTGACCGAGCTTGCGACCTTCTGGTGGCTGGTGCCCTTCGCCGCCCCTTTGCTGGCCGCGGCGGTGGCGTTCTATTCAATTATTCCGGCGCTGGCGGCGCGCGCGGTGAAACCGGGGTTCGGCCGCCTGCTGGTGTTCGCAGGAGCCTGGAGCGCTGCGAATCTGGTGCAGCAATTTGCCTTCTCGGGTTTTCCGTGGAACTTATGGGGCACGGATTGGGCAATTCCCGGCGCCGTGGGCGATGTGTTGATCCAGCCGGCCGCGCTGATGGGCGTGCAGGGCATGACGCTGCTGACGGTGCTGCTGGCCGGGCTGCCGATGTTCGGGCGCCGGGGGCTGGCGGCGCTGGTGGCGGTGTTGCTCGTGTGGGCCGGGTATGGCTGGCACCGGCTGCAGACGCCGGTTGCGGGAACGAATGTCACCCTGGCGCTGGTGCAGCCCGATTTTCCGGTGCCCGGCTCCTATGACCGCGCGGCGCTGCTGGCGCGCTGGCAGAAGCTGCTGGCCATGAGCCAGGCCGGGCTGAGCAACGGCGCCACGGCGGTGGTCTGGCCTGAAGCGGCCTCGCCGTGGCTGCTGGATAGCGACGCGGTGGCGCGCCAGGAACTTGCTGCGGTGACGGGGACGGCGCCGGTGCTGGCGGGCTCGCTGCGCCGGGTGAGCGCGACTGATTTCCGCAACTCCCTGGTCGTGACCGACGGGCCGCTGCCGGCGGTTGCAATCTATGACAAATGGAAGCTGGTGCCGTTTGGCGAGTACACGCCCAAATGGATTCCGCTGAAAATAATCCCCGATATGCTGGGCGGAGGCTTCACCCCCGGCACCGGGCCCAAGACGCTGCACATCCCCGGCCTGCCGCCGGTGGGGCCGTTGATCTGTTATGAAGCCATTTTTTCCGGGCAGATTGTGGATGAACACGACCGCCCGGCCTGGCTGGTGAATGTGACCGACGACGCTTGGTTTGGCGACTCGGCGGGGCCGCGCCAGCATTTTGCCGACGCGCGTCTGCGCGCCGTGGAGGAAGGGCTGCCACTCGCGCGCGACGCGAATTCTGGTATCACCGCGATGTTTAACGCTTTCGGCCATGTCATGGCCTATCTGCCATTAAAAAGCCAAGGAGTGCTGGTTACATCTTTGCCAGGAGACCTGCCGCCGCCGCTTTTTGCTAGGGTCGGGCTCGTGATCCCTGCTATGCTTGCTTTTGTGGCACTGGTTGCCGGCGTGTTAATTTCCGCCCTGGTATGATTTAATATTTGTACTTCTTCAACCTCGCCGTCTCTTTAATAATTCTTTATCCGTATTTTTTGCATTGTCATGTTCGTTAGCCTCTGGTAATCATCACCGCCTTGCAGCAGTTTACCCTGAGTGGTGATCGGCGGCGAGAGATTGAAGGCTGATTCAGTTTTCCGCCGGGTGGCGGGAGTACTGAGGCGGCCAGGCGTGCCGGGTAGCGAGGATAGCCGCTCCCTCATTGTTGGAGATGTTGAGTTAAATGGCCGAAGAGATCGCCGACCGCCCGGAGCGCGAAAGCCGCCCGAGCCCAATCGACATCCATGTTGGTTCACGCGTGCGGCTTCGCCGGACATTGCTTGGCATGTCTCAGGAGCGGTTGGGCGATGCGCTCGGGCTGACCTTTCAGCAGGTGCAGAAGTATGAGCGCGGCGTGAACCGGGTTGGTGCATCACGGCTATTTGATATTTCCCGCGTGCTGGATGTGCCGATCAGCTATTTTTTTGATGATATGCCTGAGGGCATGTCCGAAAGCCCCGTCTCAGGCCCGCGCGGACGCATGTATGGCTTCGCCGAGGCACAGGAACCTTTCGCCGCCGGGGTGGATGACCATTTGACCAAGCGCGAAACACTGGAGCTGGTCCGCGCTTATTATCGCATTATCGACCCCGCGATGCGCAAGCGTATGTTCGACCTGATGAAATCCCTGGCGCCACCCGAGACGACATTAGAGAATAATTGAGGCTTGCAGCCTCGGCCTTTAACGAAAACGGCGCCTTGCGGCGCCATTTTTTTGAGAGCGATTCACGCTTTCGGCGCGCTCGGATGAGCGAGCCGAAAGCGATAAGACTCTAGTCCGGCGAACCGCGCAGCGCGGCTTCCTCGGCGGCGATTTCAGCAGCGCGGGCGGCAACCGCGGCGGCGCCGATCGGCGGGCCGGGGAAGCGGACGCGAGCGATGCCGAACCAGATGATCGCCATGATCCCGAGCAGGCCGATGAAGTAGCTGTCCAGAATGTCGTTGGGGGGACGGGTGCCGATGTAGATGATGACAATGCCGCCGACGCTGGTGATGAGGGCCAGCGGTTTGGAGAAGACGCCCAGACGGAAGGGGCCGAACTCGGTCCAGGTTTTGCCCTCGGCGAACAGCCCGGCGAGGATCGGCATGGCGTAGGAGATGTAGAGGAACATCGCGCAGCCGGCCGCCAGCGCCGCGAAGGCCGGAGAGTACAGCGTGGAGGCGATGGAGAGCACCACGGTGAACCAGACGGCGTAGACCGGCGAACGATGCGTCTCATTCACCTGCTTGAGCCATTTGCTGCCGGGCAGCCCACCGTCACGCGAGAAGGCATAGACCATGCGCGAGGTGGAGGTGACGCCCGCCAGGGCGCAGAGGAAGTTGGCCAGCACGATGCCGACGTAGAGAATGTCCATGATCCAGGCGGGAACGGCTAACGAGGCCATCAGGTTGAAGATGACATTGCCGCCGGCGGCCGCGGCTTTTGCCTGGTCGGGCATCGCCAGGACGAAGGCGCCGGCCATCGCCAGGCCGAACACGGCCGACCAGATGATGGCATTGAGGATGCCGCGCGGCACGTTGCGGCGGGCGTCCACGGTTTCTTCCGAGGTGTGGGCTGAACCGTCAAACCCGGTGACGGTGTAGAGCGGATAGAGCAGCGCCAGCATGAACAGATAGAACGGGCTGGAGGCATGCGGCACCACGCCGCCGCCGGCATTGCCTGAGTAGTTGGTGAAGGTAACGAGGCGCGAGAAATCAAAATGCTGGACGCCAAAGAGCATCACGCCGGTCAGCAGCACGGCAATGACCAGAATGAGCACGCCGGAGAAATCGATCAGCTTGGTTGTGGTGCGGATGCCGAAATGATTGAGCAGCCCCTGGGCCACGGTGATGCAGACGACCGCGAGGGTCTGCTGCTCCAAACCCCAGGCGGAGGTGTTGATGCCGAAAATGTTATTGAGGATCAGCCCGACGCCGAGGTTGTAGACGCCGACGTTCACCGAGGAAATGACGAAGATGAGGCCCAGCAGGTTGAACCAGGCGGTAACCCAGCCCCAGGCGCGCCCGCCGAGAATGGAGGACCAATGGTAAAGGCCGCCCGCGGTGGGGTAGGCTGAGGCGATCTGCGCCATGGAGAGGCCGACGATGAGGGCGAAGGTACAGCCCACGATCCAGCCGACAATGGCGGTGAGCCCGCCGCCGGTGGAGAAGCCGACCTGGAAGGAGGTGATGCCGCCGGCCAGGATGCAGATGATGGAGAACGATACGGCAAAATTTGAAAACCCGTGCATGCGCCTGGATAGTTCCTGCGCGTAGCCCATTTTGTGCAGGGTCGCGGCATCGGCCGCGAGAATTTGTTGTTCCGTCTGGTCCGCCATCTTTAACCCCCTCGGGTGGCTCACCCACCATTAATGATTGAGGCAGTCTAGGCAGAAGCTCCCATATTCTTCAAGCGAAACTTAACGCCCTGTCACTTAACGCGGGGGCTGGTGTGTTGCGCTGTCATTCTCGCGCCGCCAAAGCTGTGCTTATATCAAAAAAATAGAGGGAGACACCCATGGCTGACCAACCGAAACTGACCCTGCCGGCACTGCGTGAGATGTGTGAACGCGGCCAGATTGATACGATTATCATGGCCGCGCCGGATATGCAGGGGCGGCTGCAGGGCAAGCGGGTGATGCCGAAATTCTTCTTCGACTCAGTGGCCTCCGAGGCGGCCGAGGGGTGCTCCTACCTGCTCGCCACCGACATCGAATGCGCGCCGGTTCCGGGGTACGATCTTACTTCCTGGGAAAAAGGCTATGGGGATTTCATCTTCGCGCCCGACCTCTCAACCCTGCGCCTTGCCCCCTGGCAGCCGGGGGCGGCGATTGTTTTGTGCGATATCGAGTTGAAAGGCCACCGCCCGGCCGCCGTCGCGCCGCGCACCATGCTGAAGAAGCAGCTGGAGCGCCTGGCGGCGCACGGGCTGAGCGCGTTTGCCGCCACCGAGCTTGAATTCATTCTCTTCAAGAATACCTACGAGGATGCCTGGAACCGCGCTTATCGCGGGTTGATCCCGGCGAACCAGTATAACAACGATTATTCCATCCTCGGCACCGCGCGGGTGGAGCCGGTGATCCGGGCGATTCGCAACGCGATGGAGGCCGCGGGAATCCAGGTCGAAAACTCCAAGGGCGAATGCAACCTCGGCCAGCATGAGATCAACTTCGCCTACAGCGATGCGGTGACCACCTGCGACGCGCACGTTATATATAAGGAAGCGGCGAAGGAGATCGCCGCGTCGATGGACCATGCCATCACCTTCATGGCCAAGTTCAATGAGCGCGAGGGCAACTCCTGCCATACGCATCTCTCCTTGCGCGACGCCAACGGCAAGGCGGTGTTCCTGGGCGAGGACGGGCACAGCCCCTCGAAATTTTTCCTGCAATTTCTGGCGGGTTTGTTGAAGCATGCGCCGGAGCTGACATTCTTCTTCGCGCCCAACATCAACTCCTACAAGCGCTTTGCCGCCGGCAGCTTCGCGCCTACCGCGCTGGCCTGGGGCATGGACAACCGCACCTGCGCGCTGCGCATTCTGGGGCATGGCAAATCGCTGCGGGTGGAGAACCGCTTGCCGGGCGGGGATGTGAATCCGTATCTGGTGCTGGCCGCCATGCTCGCTGCCGGGCTGGACGGGGTGGAGAGCGATCTGCCGCCGGTGCCTATGTTTACAGGCAACGCCTACCTCTCCGGGTTGCCGCGCGTGCCCGGCACGCTGGCGGAGGCGGCAAAGCTGTTTGGCGAGAGCGAATTCAACAAGGCTGCCTTCGGCGCCGAGGTGGTGGCGCATTACGCCAATATGGCGAAGGTTGAGCTGGACGCGTTCAACGCGGCTGTTACCGACTGGGAGCGTTTCCGGTCATTTGAGAGGATGTGAGATGACGATCGAATTACGCGGCACCTGGCGTATCCCGACTGAGATTCTGGCCGGGGCGGGGCGCATTGGCGAACTGCCGGGCCGGGTGAAGGCGCTTGGGCTCAAGCGCGTGCTGGTTGTGACCGACCCCGGCGTTGCCGGGCTGCCGTTTTTCGCGGCCATCATCGCCGGGCTTGAGGCGGAGGGCATTGCGCCGGCCGTGTTCCATGATGTGAACCCCAACCCGATTGCCGCCAACGTGGCGGCGGGGGCTGAGGTTTATAAGGCGCATGAGGCGGAGGCGGTTATCGCCATCGGCGGCGGCTCGGGGCTGGATTGCGGCAAGACCATCGCGCTCGCGGTATCGACCTCGCGCCCGCTGTGGGATTTTGAGATTACGCGGGCGGGGCCGGAGCTGGAGCGCCCGCTGCCACCGATTTTCGCGGTGCCGACCACGGCTGGGACTGGCTCCGAAGTGGGACGCGCCAGCGTGGTGACCGACACGAGCATCGGCCGCAAGCTGATTCTGCTGCACGCGCAGATGCTGCCGCGGCTGGTGATCCTGGACCCCGAGCTGACCTTCGGGCTGCCCGCCAGCATCACCGCATGGACTGGCATGGACGCGCTGGCGCATTGCCTGGAGGCTTATTACGGGCCGTTCTACCATCCCATCGCCGATGGCATCGCCATTCAGGGGATGCTGCTGGTGAAGGACAATCTCATCACCGCCGTAAACGAGCCGCGTAATGTGAATGCGCGTATGAACATGCTGGCTGCCGCCTCAATGGGGGCGACCGCCTTCCAGAAGGCGCTGGGGGCGATCCACTCGCTCAGCCACCCGATCGGCGCGCGCTTCCACGCGCATCACGGGCTGACCAACGCGGTGCTGATGCCTTATGTGCTGGCCTATAACCGGCCGGTGATCGAGGAGCGAATCGCGGTGCTGGCGCGCTGCCTGGGGCTTGAGGGCGGATTCGACGGGTTTATGGCCTGGGTGCTGGACCTGCGCACGGCGCTGCAAATTCCGCATACCATCGTGGATTTGAAGGTTACGGAGGATGCGCTGGACGGGCTGGCGCAGGAAGCCTTCCTCGACCCCAACACGCCCGACAACCCCCGCCCCGCCACCGCCGCCGATATGAAGCGGATTCTCAACGCGGCGATGCAGGGATCGCTGGAGGGGCTGGGCGCGTAACGGTTGCCGCGCCGGGCCAGGGGAGTTGCCGCCCTTGGCCCGTGCTGCCTCAGAGCGCTTTTTGCATGATAACCACATCCAGCCAGCGGCCGAATTTATGGCCGACCTTGCGCATGGTGCCGGCCGGCTGGAAGCCCAGGCTCGCATGCACGCCGATGGAGGCGGCGTTCTCGGAATCGCCGATCAGCGCCAGCATCTGCTTGAAGCCCGCCGCCGCGGCATGGGCCAGCAGCGCCGCGACAATGGCCTTGCCCACGCCCTGGCCGTGCACATTTTCGCGAACATAGACGCTGTCCTCGACCGTGGAGCGGTAGGAGGCACGGTCACGGAAGGGACCGTAATAACCAAAGCCCAGGCAGCCTGAGGCATCACGCGCCACCAGCCAGGCATAGCCGGCGGCGATTCCGGCGCGGTGGCGGGCCTCAAACTCCTCAAGCGAGGGCGGCACTTCTTCAAACGTGCCGGTGCCGGCCAGGACATGATGCGCGTAGATCGATTGGATGTCCGGCAAGTCCGATTCGGTTGCGTTCAGAATTTCCATACGAGATCGTGATACCCTATGTTATGGGGTGAATTTACAGATTCCATGGCTATTGAACAGGCCAAGGCGCCCGGTGCGTGGCATTTCAGGAAAATTGCCGCCCAAAAAAAACACAACCTTAATGATGGCCGGGCTGAATGGCGTTGTATTCACGGCGGTAGTTCGGGCATAAGCCGCCTACACCCCCTCGGGTCACCGAGGTTAAGTTGCTGTCCAGAGAAGGTTGATACTGCATGAACGATACGCAACGCGATCCGGGCGCGAATTCCGCCACGGGGCACGGCGCACCCAATCTGGACATGGCGGCGCTGATGGATGCCGAGATCAACGTGAGCCCGCTGGTGCAGGCGCGGCTGGCCGCGGTGATGAACGTGGCGCGTTACCATGGCGTTGAGCTGAACCCGGAAAACCTGCGGTTGCAGCCGGACCAGTCCGCGCCCTCCCCGCTGGTTCTGCTCGACTGGCTGAAAGACGCGGGGCTGTGGGCGCGCGGGGTGCCGATGACCTTCCGCCAGCTGATGCGCATTGAGGATGCCGCGCCGATCATCCTGCTGCTCGACGATGGCGGCGCCGCGCTGGTGACCGGGCGTGACCCGGAGAACCATGTGTTGCTGCTGCGTGACCCGCGCGGGCGGGTGAGCGACCCGGCGATGCCGGTGGATGAGCTGCGGCTGAAACAGCTTTGGAGCGGCGCCACGCTGCTCGTGCGCGCCACGCGCGAGGGCAGCGCGGACGACCAGGCTTTCAATTTTTCCATGCTGGCCCGGCTGGTATGGTCCGACCGGGCGCTGCTGCGCGATATCGGCATCGCCTCGATCACCATTACCGTGCTCAGCATCATCCCGATCTTCATGGTGATGCGGGTTATCGGCACGGTCATCCAGTACCATAGCTGGAACACGCTGGCGCTGGTGACGGTGCTGATCGTCCTCGCCACCGGCTTTGAGATGATCCTGACCTTCGGGCGCAAGCTGCTGGAGGTGATGATCGCCACCAAGCTCGACTCGCGGCTCAACCTGCGGATTTTTGACCGGCTGGTCTCGCTGCCCATCGAGTTTTTCGAGCGCGAGCAGGCAGGCACACTCACCTACAAGGTGCAGCAGATCTATCTGGTCCGCGAGTTTCTGACCGGGCGGCTGATGAACACCTTCATCGATGTGTTCATGGTGGCGCTGCTGCTGCCGATCCTGTTCTATATGAGCGCCCCGATGGCCTGGACCGTGCTGATCGCCGCGGCGCTGATCGCGGTGATCATCGGCATCTTCCTGCGCCCCCTGGGGATCATGACCGGCAAGCTGATCGCCGCTGAATCGGCCAAGGGCTCGGTACTGGTCGAGACCATTTACGGCATCCGCACCGTGAAGGCGCTCGCGCTGGAGCCGACCCGCGCGGCTGACTGGGACCGCAAGGTTGCCACCTCGGCCAATCTGGGCATGGAGATGGGCCGGCTGGCGAACTGGCCGGCCACGCTGGTGATGCCCCTGCAGCGTTACAGCCAGTACGGGGTGATGATCTTTGGCACCTATATCGCCATGAACTCCAACAACCCGCTCGATATCGGCGCGCTCACCGGGTATATGCTGCTCGGCGGCCGGGTGGCGGGGCCGCTGGTGAGCCTGGCGACGGTGATGCAGGATGTGCAGAAGGCGCAGGCCGCGATCGGGCAGGTTGGCTCGATCCTGAACCGGCCGAATGAGAAGCGCGCGCTGACCCACGGGCTGCGGCCGCGTTTCGAGGGGGCCGTTGAGTTCGACGATGTAACCTTCAGCTATGAAGGCTCCAAGACGCCCGCGCTGGACAAGATGAGCTTCAAGATCCCGGCCGGGACGATGCTGGGGCTGGTGGGGCGCTCGGGCTCGGGCAAATCAACCGTCACGCGGCTGCTGCAGGGCATCAACCGCGACTATTCAGGCGCCATCAAGATCGACGGCACGGATATGCGCGAGATCAACCTACGGCATCTGCGCAAGAGTTTTGGCATGGTGCTGCAAGACAACTTCCTGTTCCGCGGCTCGGTGAAGGACAATATCATCGCCGGGCGGCCGGGGCTCTCCTTTGAGGACGCGGTGCGGGCCGCGCGGCTGGCCGGGGCGGAGGAATTCATCGAGCGCCTGCCGCATGGCTATGACACGTTCATCCAGGAAGGCTCGCCCAACCTCTCGGGCGGGCAGAAGCAGCGCCTGGCGATTGCGCGCGCCGTGATCTCCGACCCGAAGGTGCTGATCCTCGATGAGGCGACCTCCGCTCTGGACCCCGAGAGCGAGGCGCTGGTGAACGCCAATATGCTACGCATCGCCCAGGGGCGGACCATGGTGATCGTCTCGCACCGGCTGTCCTCGCTGATTGATTGCGACCTCATCATGGTCCTGGATCGCGGCCGCACCGTGGATATCGGCACGCATCACGAACTCGTGGAGCGTTGTGCCATCTATCGCCATTTGTGGCTGCAACAGAACCGCCATCTCGACCCACAAGGAAACGCCCATGCTGCTGCGCCTAAGCCGACTATTGCCTAAGGCGTTTGCGCCGGGCAACGCCGTGGCCAAGGCCGAGACGCTGCCGCTGGCGGTGCTGGAATTTCAGTCGCCGACCGCGGCTGTCATCGCCACACCCGTGCCGTTCGCGGGGCGCTATATCAACTGGTTCGTCAGCGCGCTTGTGCTCTCAGGCCTCACCGCCTCGGGCGTGATGCCGGTGGACAAGCTCGTCACCTCCAGCGGCACGCTGGTCTCCGCCGATCCTGACACGGTGGTGCAGGCGTTTGCCGCTGATTCGACAGCCTCCATCCTCAAGAGCATCAACGTGCATGAGGGGCAGTTCGTCGCCAAGGGGCAGGTTCTGGCGACGCTGAACCCGACCTATGCCGAGGCCGACCTGACATCGCTGACCCAGCAGCAGCAAAGCTACGCCGCGCAGGTGGCGCAGTTGCAGGCCCAGGAAAACGGCCAGCCCTATTACGGCGACCCCAACAACCCGGCCGCCACCCTGGCGTTGCAGACCTATAACCAGCAGATCGGCCAGTACAACTCCACTGTGGAGTATTACGACCAGCAGATAAACCAGCTGCAGACCCAGATTAAGGGATATAACGACCAGGCGGCCTACTATCGCCAGCGGCTCGGCATTGCCACGAATGTGGAGGCCATGCGCAAGGATTTGCAGCAGTTGCAGGTGGGCAGCAAGCTGGCCACTCTGGCCGCCACGGATGACCGGGTCGGGATGCAGGCGTCGCTCGAAAGCGCGATTTCTTCCGCCAAGGCGGCGGAGAAGCAGATCGCCTCGGTAACAGCCCAGCGCGACAGCTCGATCCAGCAGTGGAAGGCTAATATCTCGCAGCAGCTGGCCACCGCGCTCAACAATCTGGCCCAGGCGCAGCAGGCGCTGGCCAAGGCGAAGTTGAACAACTCGCTGGTGGTGCTGACCGCGCCGCAGGATTCCATTGTGCAGTCGATTGCGTCTGTCTCGGTGGGTAGCCAGCTGCAAAGCGGGCAGAGCTTCATGGACCTGACGCCGGTGAACGCGCCGCTCAGCGTCGAGGTCGATATCGATGGGTCGCAGTCGGGTTATGTCTCGGTCGGAGATCCGGTTGCCATCAAGCTCAACACGCTCCCGTATCTGCAATATGGCCAGATGTTCGGCACGGTGACCTCCATCAGCCCGCAGAGCATCAACCCGCTCGACCAGCAGGCCTATGGTGTGAACGGCGTGCCGCTGCCCAGCGCCCCGCATGATTTGTTCTACAGGGCGCAGATTTCGATCGACGTGCTGAATCTGCATAATGTTCCGCCGGGCTTCCACCTGATGCCAGGCATGCCGGTGGAGGCGGATGTGAAGGTTGGGCAGCGCACGATGCTGGCCTATTTCATGCGGCAGATACTGCCCGTGGTCTACCAGAGCATGCATGAGCCATAAAACACCATGAGCATCAAAGAGGATATCGCGGACCGTATGGCCGCGCGCAAGCCGCAGAGCGCGCTCACGCGCGCGCGCGCGCTGTATGCGGAACGGAAATTTGAACGGGCTCTCAAACTATTCAACGTCGCGGCGCAGGCGGGGATCGCGGAGGCCGAGCGCGAGGTTGGCCGGCATTACCTGACCGGCGAAGGGGTTCGGCGCAATGCCGTGGAGGCGGCGCGCTGGTTTCTGCGCGCGGCGGAAAAGGGGGACATGGCGGCCAGCCGGAATCTGGCCGGGCTGTATATGTTTGGCATGCGCGAGGATGCCGCGGCGCTCACCGGTGTGTCGCTTTTCACGCAGGCTGCGGCTACGGAATCTGAGAATCAGGAGCCCGATTTCAGCACCGCCTTGCGCTGGGCGCTGCCCGCCGCCGAGGCTGGCGATACCGACGCGCAGCTGATGGCCGGGTTCATCTATTCCAACCCGAAATGGCCGCAGCGCGATGATGCCAAGGCGCTGCCCTGGTTTGAGAAAGCCGCGCAGGCCGGGGCGCCGCAAGGGCATCTGGGCCTTGGGATCACGCTGTTGCGCCAGGCTGCGGGAGGCGCGCCTGAGGAAGCCATCGCGCATATCCGCCTGGCCGCCGAGGCGGAACTGCCCGCCGCGCATTATTACCTTGCCCTGCTCTATGACATGGGGGTTAACCTGCCGGCCGATCCGGCGCTGGCGGCGGAGCATTACGGGATCGCGGCCAAGGCCAATCTCTCCAACGCGCAGGCCAAATACGGCTTCATGCTGTTCAACGGCATCGGGATCAAGGCCAACCAGGTCGAGGGAGAATCCTGGCTGCGCCGCGCCGGGCTGGCAGGAGACCCGGAGGCGGCGGCGCTGGTCGCCGAGATATACACGCGCGGCGACGGCAAGCTGCCGCCCAACTACGCCGAAGCCGCCACATGGTTCCGCACGGCAGCCGAACTAGGGCATCAGCACAGCGCCAGGGCGTTGGGGCTGCTCTACCTCACCGGCACCGGCGTGCCGCGTAACCCCGATGAGGCCGCCATCTGGTTCCGCCGCGCCGCCGAGGCGGGGGACGAGACCGCGAAGGCTGATCTCGCCTCGCTGCTGCTCAGCGGCAAGACCAGCCCGAAGCTGACCGAGCCGGCGCCAGTGCATGAATGGTTTGAGCGGGCCGCCGAAGCGGGCGATCTGATCGCCGCGTTCAACTACGCCGTTTGTTTGGCGCAGGGCGTGGGGATGGAGCGCGATGAAGTCCGCGCCGCGAAATGGATGCGCCGCGCGGCCGAGAGCGTGCTGAACGCGCAATACTGGTACGGCATTATGCTCGCGCAAGGCCTTGGGGTGGATGCTAATCCAGAGGAAGCGCGCGCTTGGCTGCAGAAATGCGCCGATGCCGAGTTGCCGGACGGGCTGATCGCCCTGGCGGATTTGTGCCTGAAAGGCGCTGGAGGGCCGCGCGACCACGAGGCCGGGCGGCAACTCTATGAGCGTGCCGCCAACCGGGGCGATGCCAGGGGCATGTTCGCGCTGGGCGCCATGTACGGCGGCGGGCACGACATCCCCACCGACCGCGCGCTCTCGCTCGCCTGTTACCGCGCTGCCGCCGGGCGCGGGCATCCGCTGGCCTGCCTCATGCTGGGCCGCTATCTGGCACGCGGCATCGCCACCGAGGTTGATCTGGCCGAAGCCCGGCACTGGTTCACCCAGGCGCTGAACGGCGGCATTGCCGAGGCGCGGGGCGACCTTGAGGCCCTGGAGCCGCTCGCGGTTGAACCGGAAGCCGTGGCCGGCGTTGAAGTTGAAGCCGAAGTTGAATCTGAAGCCTCCGCCACGGAGTGACGCGGCGGCGGCGGCGTGGAAGCGCGGGCTGGATGAGGCCAGCATCCCCTGGCTGGAACGCGCCGCGCGGCTGGCGCCGGGTGACCCGCGGATCACGCTCGACCTTGCCCGGCTCCGCCTGGGTGGGGGTGCAAGACACATTATCGCCGCCGCCGCGGATTTTGAACGTGTCGCGCAGCGCTACGACAGCGCCACGGCTTGGCTGGGGCTGGCCATGGCCAAACGCAGGCTTGGCGACGCGCGCGGCGCGGCGGCGGCGCTGAATTGCCTGCTGGCACGCCATTGCCTGCCTGATGAACCAGGATTTGCCGCCATCGCCGGGCAGATTGCCGCCGCCGCCGGGTATGATGGTTTTTGCGGGCTGGACACGGAGGGCGCGACGCGCGGACAGGGTAAGGGCCGGTTGCTCGGCGCGCCGCTGGACCGGGCGGCGCTCATGCGAGTCGAGGGGGTGGTTGCGGTGGGCCATGAGGGAGGGCTGAGCGGCTGGGCCTGCCGCCCTGCCGCGCCGGAGAAGCCGCCGCGGCTCATATTACGCGACGCGGCCGGGCATCAACGCGCGGTAAAGTTCGGCAAAGTCCTGCCCGCCGATGACGGCGTGCCGCTGTTGCCCCGCCATGGCTTCAAAATCGCGCCGGGGGCGCTGACGGGGCTGACCCCGCCCTTCACGCTCAGCGGCCCGGAGGGGGGGCATATAGCGGGCAGCCCGCTGGACCCAGGCGCGCTCGCCGCCATTACGCCCCGTCCGGCGGCACGGCGCGGCCGGGTGCGCGCCCGCCTGCCCGCGCGCCGGGCGGTCAGCGCGGTGATTCCGGCCTATCGCGGGCTGGAGGAGACCAAAGCCTGCCTGGAGAGCGTGTTCGCCGTGGCGGGACTTGCCCGGGTCATCGTGGTGGATGATGCCACGCCCGAGCCGGAACTGGCCGCCTGGCTGGATGGGCTGGCGGCGGCGGGGCGCATTGTCTTGCGCCGCCACGAAACCAACCTGGGCTTTCCCGCCGCAGTGAACACCGGGCTGACGGCCGCCGCCGGGGATGACGTGCTGCTGCTCAACAGCGATATTCTGCTCCCCCCTGGCGCGGTGAAAACCATGCGTGCGGTGGCCTATGCCGATGCCGCCACCGGCTCGGTCACGCCGTTTGCCAACGAGGCGTCAATTTTAAGCTACCCGGACCCGCGCGGCGGCAACCCGATGCCCAGCCTCGCGGAGGCGGTGGCGCTGGACGCGCGGGCGCGGCGGTGCAACGGGCGCGCCAGCCTGGAAATTCCCACCGGGGTGGGGTTCTGCATGTATCTGCGGCACGACTGCCTGCGCGCGGTGGGCGGGTTGCGGCCGGGGATTTTCGCACAGGGCTACGGCGAGGAAAATGACTGGTGCCTGCGCGCGCGCCACAAGGGGTTCAGGCACCAGGCCGCGCTGGGGGCGTATGTGGCGCATGCGGGCGGGGTTTCCTTCCGCGCCGCCGCGCATGGGCTGACGTTGCGCAACCTTGGCATATTGGAGCGGCTGTATCCGGGGTATCATGAGCTGGTGACGGGTTTCATCGCCGCCGATCCGCTGCGCCCGGCGCGGGCAAAGCTGGATGCCGCCCGGCTGCGCGAGGCGGCGGCGCGCGAGAGCGTGCTGCTGATCTCACACAGCCACGGCGGCGGAGTCGCCCGGCAGGTGGAGGCCGATATGGCGGCGCGGCGCGCGCAAGGCCTGCGCCCGCTGCTGCTGCTCACGCAATTTCCCGATGACCCGCTGACCACGCCCTACCCCTGGCCCGCGCTGCTGACCCAGGGCGGCCCGAAGGACACGCCCAACCTCGCCTACGCCCTGCCGCGCGCGCGCCCGGCGCTGTTGCGCCTGTTAAAAACCTTGGGCGTGAGCCGGGTTATTCTGCACCACACACTTGGGCACCACCCGGGGGTGCGCACGCTGGCCAAGGCGCTGGGGGTGCCGCAGGAGATCGTGGTGCATGACTACGCCAGCTTCTGCCCGCGCGTGAACCTGCTCACCCGCCCGGAGCCGGAGGCCCCGCCGCGCTATTGCGGCGAACCGGATGTGCGCGGTTGCATCGCCTGTTGCGCGCGCGACCGTAACGGCATTTACGAGACGCTCAGCGTCCCTGCCCTGCTGAAACGCTCAGCCGCCGAGTTCGCCGGGGCGGCGCGGATCACGGTCCCCTCCGCCGATGCCGCGAAGCGGATCACGCGGCATTTTCCCGGCATTGCGCCGCGGGTTGTTCCCTGGGAGGATGACACCCTGCCTGCCCGGCCGCACCCGCCCGGCACCGGGGCGCGGCGCATCGCCGTGATTGGCGGCATAGGCCCGGCCAAGGGCTTTGAACTGCTGATCGCCTGCGCCGAGGATGCGGCGGCACGGGGCCTGGCGCTGGAATTCATCGTCGCGGGGGGCAGCGCCGATGACGAGCGGCTGCTCGCCACGGGGCGCATTTTCGTCACCGGGCATTACCAGGAGGGCGAGGCGCAAAGCCTGATCGCCGGATTTGCGCCGGACCTCGCGTTTTTACCCTCGATCTGGCCGGAAACCTGGTGTTTCGCGCTCGGGGAAGCCTGGCGCGCCGGACTCTACGCCGTGACCTTCGACCTTGGCGCCCAGGCAGAACGCCTGCGCGCAACCGGGCGGGGCCTGACTTTGCCGCTTGGCCTGCCGGTGCAACGGATTAATGATATTTTGCTGAACTGGATGCCAACCCACGGATAATGGCGCTTTTTATTAAATCGAAAGTGACATCTTGTGGCTATACTGCGATAGAAACGACAGGTATTTAAGCTCTTATTACAACGGCTGCAGATTTAAGGACTTTAGATGGCTCAGGTAAAACAAGCACAAAAACCCGTAGAATCTTCGCCGCAACCGACTGCGGAACCTGCTGCCGGCAATAACCAGACAACTGTACAGGAGCTCAAGGTTTCCGGGCATCTGATGACCCTGCCTGCGGGGTTGTTTTGTATCGTTAATGAGGCAAATCCCGCCGCCAGCCAGAACAACGGCATGCCCGGCGTGCGCATCTCGCCGCCGCCAGCCGGGGGGCAGGATGTGGAAATC
>JAJZCG010000123.1 GCA_021846225.1 Pseudomonadota bacterium
CATCGCGGCACCGTCACCGGCACGGGCATCACCAAAATCGGTGCGGACTGCCTGTTGATGGCGGTGGTGCATGTCGCGCATGACTGCGAAATTGGCGACGGCGTGGTGATTTCCAATAATGTCGTCATGGGCGGGCATGTAGAGGTGGGCAGCCGGGCGGTGATCGGCGGGGCGGCTGCGATTTTGCAGTTTGTGCGGATCGGCGCGGGCGCCATGGTCGGCGGGCTGAGCGGCGTGCCGAATGATGTGACGCCGTATTGCTTCGTGTTCGGGCCGCGCGCGCAGATGGTGGGGTTGAATGTCGTGGGCCTGCGCCGGCGCGGGTTGAGCAAGGCGCAGCTGCATGAGATCCGGGCCGCGCATAAGTTCATCTTCGCGGGGCCGGGCGTGTTTGCCGAGCGCGTGGCCGCGGCGCGGGGCGAATATGGCGGCAATGTGTATGTGGCGGAAATGCTGGACTTCATCGCAAATCCGGGACGGCACGGTATTCTCACCAACGTGGCGCGCGCCACCGGGCAGAGCGACGAGTAGGCAGCTGCCGCCATGAACGCGACGCCCCTGGGCATTATTGCGGGCGGCGGCGCGCTGCCGGGCCAGGTTGCCGCCGCCGCGCAGGCGGGCGGGCGGGCGGTGTTCATCGCGGCACTTGAAGGGTTTGCCGATCCGGCTGTGGTGGCGCCCTATTCGCACAGGTTTTTCCGCTTGGGCGCCATGGGCGCGATCCGCCGCGCGGTCGAGCAGGCCGGTTGTGTTGATCTGGTGATGATCGGCCCGGTGAAGCGGCCCTCGCTGCTGGCGCTGCGCCCGGATGCCGAGGGGGCGCGGTTGCTCGCCAAAATCGGCCGCGCGGCCTTCGCCGGGGATGACGGGCTGCTGGCCGCGGTGGTGCGTGTGCTGAGCGAGGAAGGGTTTCATGTGCTGGGCGCGCACGATATTTTGAGCGACGTGCTGGCGCCGCCGGGGCTGCTCACTGCCCGCGCGCCCGATGCGGCGGCAATGGCCGATATCGAGCGCGGCATCGCGGTGCTGAAAATTATCGGCGCGGCGGATATTGGCCAGGCCTGTGTGGTGCAACAGGGCATTGTGCTGGCGGTGGAAGCCGTGGAGGGCACGGACGCCATGCTGGCGCGCATTCCATCCGTGGCGCGGCCTGGCCCGGCGGGGGTGCTGGTAAAGCTGGCCAAGCCGGGCCAGGAGCGCCGGGCGGATATGCCGACCATCGGGGTGGCGACCATCCGCCATGCGCGCGAAGCCGGGTTGCTGGGTGTGGCTTTTGAGGCAGGGGGCACGATTCTGGCAGACCGCAGGGCCATGATCGAGGCGGCGGACGCGGCGGGGATGTTCCTGTTGGGTGTGCAGCCCTAAATTGCGCCAGCGCCAGTTGACGCGCGCAGTCCAAGCTGAACCTATCCTGGCGTAGTGTGAATCGTAATGCCGATTCACGCCCGTGGACGGCGCGCGAAGCGCGGCTGGCCAAGGGGGCGGATATTCAACCTGAAAGCGGGACCATGAGCGAAAATTTCTCTTATCTTCACACGATGCTGCGGGTCGGGAATTTGGACACCAGCGTTAAGTTCTATACCGGCCTGCTGGGCATGCGCGAGCTGCGCCGCACGGAAGTGGCGGCCGGAGAGTACACGCTGGCATTTCTCGGCTACGGCGATGAGGCGACTCATACCGTGCTGGAGCTGACCTATAACTGGGGCGTCAGCTCTTATGAAGCGGGCACGGCCTTTGGGCATCTGGCCATCGGTGTGCCTGATATTTATGCGACCTGCGAGAAGCTGCGCGCCGCGGGCGCGAAGATCACGCGCGAGCCGGGGCCGGTGAAATTCGGCACCACGATCATTGCTTTTGTCGAGGACCCAGACGGTTACAAGATTGAGTTGATCGAGTGCAAGCCGCAATAAACTGATGGACGTGCTGTATCCGGCGTTGCGGCTGGGCTTTGGCGCGGCTGATGCGCTTGTGCCTAAATCGTGGCTGCCCGGGCTTGAACCGGACGCGCTGATCGCGGCGTCCGCAAGCAGTCCGGGGCCGGATGCGCGCGAGGCGTTGCGGCGGCTGATGGCCTCCATCGGGGCGGAATCCGATTTAAGCTTTTTCGGCCGGATTTCGCTGCACTGGGATGTGTTGCGCCTGCTGCGTAACGCGCAGACGGTGGAAGCCGCGCACCGCGCCAGCCCGGCCCTGGCGCAGGCGCCGGTTAGCCAGCCGTTGTTCATTCTCGGCCTGCCGCGCAGCGGGACGACATTTTTGCACGAGTTGATGGCGCAGGACAGCGAGAGCCTGGTGCCGCGCAACTGGCAGACCATCTACCCGGCGCCGCGCCCCGCCAACTTCAACCCGCTCAACGACAAGCGGGTGCAAGCCGTGGACCGGCAGTTGCGGATTTTTGCTGGTCTGGCGCCGGGATTTTCGGATCTGCACCCGATTACAGCGGACAGCCCGCAGGAATGCACCGAAATAACGGCGCATGTGTTCCAGAGCCTGCGCTTTGACGCGACGCACCGCGTGCCCTCCTATTTCACCTGGCTGGAGGCGCATGGGCATCTACAGGCTTTTCGTTTCCACAAGCAATTTCTGCAGTTTTTGCAAGACGGCGCGCCAGGGCGCTGGGTGCTCAAATGCCCTGACCATACCTTCACGCTGGATGCGATCCTGCAGGTCTATCCGGATGCGCGTTTTGTGATCGTGCATCGCGATCCCATCGCGGTGCTGGCCTCGGTTGCGCGTCTCACCTGGGTTCTACGCAGGCCGTTCCTGCGCAAAATTGATCTTGCCGAGATCGGCAAGCAGGTTTCGGAGCGCTGGATACAAGGGGCGAACCTGCTGCTGGATTTCGACCGGCGCGCGGATGTGGCACCGGAGCGGAAGATTCATGTTCATTATGATGAGCTGGCCGGCGCGCCGCTGGCGGTCATCGCGCGGATCTATGCGCGCTTTGGCATGCCGCTGCGCGCGGAAGCGCTGGGGGCGATGTCGCGCCGGATCGCGGCCAAGCCACGGGGCGGGTATGCCCGGCATGCGCCGTATTCGCTGGAAAACTTCAAGCTTAGCCAGAGCGCTTTGCAACAACGGTTTGTCCCGTATGTGCGCCAGTACTGCCGCGCGGGTGGGGCGTGAGCGGGGATGAAGCTG
>JAJZCG010000059.1 GCA_021846225.1 Pseudomonadota bacterium
CCGGATTTTGCCGTTCGCCTCCTCGTTTTTCGTGCTGGCGGACGCGGCGGCCAAACCCCATGTGCAGCCGGTGACACTGGTCTACGACAGGTTGGACGGCCTGCCGGTTGTGCGCGCGGACCGGCCCGAGATCGCCTGGTATGGCGATATGGAGCTGGCCCCGCATTTCAACCGGATCGGCCGGCGGCGCAGCCTGCATGCGACAATCGTGCTGGACCCGCCGATCGCCCCCGGAACTTTCCCCAATCGCAAGGCGCTCGCCGCGGCGCTGGAAGCGCGCATCGCGCATAATGCCGCGGCGCTCAGACAAGGACGTACGGACGTATGATGAACAAGGTGGCCGCGTTGTATCAGTTCCTGCGGCTGGAACAGCCCGGCGCGGTGCGCGCGGAGTTTCAGGCCGCCTGCGCGGAGCTGGGGATTTTCGGCACCATTCTGGTCAGCCCGGAGGGGATCAACGGCACCATCGCCGGGGCGCCGGCGGCGATTGATGCGTTTGTGGAACGCCTGCGCGCCCCAACCGGGGAGCGCCCGGCGTTCGAGCGGCTGGAGGTAAAGTTTTCCACGGCCGGGGCGGCGCATTTTGACCGGCTGAAGATCAAGCTGAAACGCGAGATCATCACCTTTGGCCAGAGCGTGGATGAGACCACGCGGCTTGGCCAGTATGTGGCGCCGCTTGCGTGGAACGCGCTGCTCGATGACCCCGATGTGGTGCTGGTGGATACCCGCAACGGATTCGAGGTTGAGTTCGGCACGTTTGAAGGGGCGATAGACCCGGGGCTGACCAGTTTTACCGGGTTCAAGGATTTTGTGAACGAGCGGCTGGCGGACGCGAAACATAAGAAAATCGCGATGTTCTGCACCGGCGGCATCCGCTGCGAGAAGGCCAGCGCCTTCATGCTGGCGGCGGGGTTTGAGCAGGTTTTCCAGCTCCAGGGCGGGATTTTGCGGTATCTGGAAGAGATTCCGCAGGCGCAGAGCAAATGGCGTGGTGAGTGTTTCGTGTTCGACCAGCGGGTGGCGCTGGGGCATGGGCTTGAGATTAAGTCACGGGATAATCATCTAAATTTTCTTGACACGGCGCGGGGAAACATAGCGGAGTAGAGCCACGCTCAGGAGGATTCCCATGGAATTGACCTTGACCTATTGGGGTTACACGCGCTTTTCCGTCCGGGAAAACCGGATGGAATTCTGTAAATGACCGCGACGGACCGCAACACCCGTAGACTGCACATTGTGACTCATGGCTGCCAGATGAACGTGTACGACAGTGCGCGCATGGCTGATGTTCTGGCGCCCCTTGGCTATAGCGCCGTGGACAGCCCCGAGGGGGCGGATATGGTGATCATGAACACCTGCCACATCCGCGAGCGGGCGGCGGAGAAGGTGTTCTCCGCGCTGGGCCGGCTGCGCGACCTTAAAGAAGCCACCGGCAACCAAATGATGATCGCGGTGACCGGCTGCGTGGCGCAGGCGGAGGGGGATATTCTGCTCAAGCGCGCGCCCTATGTGGACATGGTGGTGGGGCCGCAGGCGTATCACCGGCTGCCGGAGCTGATCGCGCAGGTGCACCGCAGCAAGGGTGCCGTGATCGACACTGATTTCCCCGCCGAGAAGAAATTCGACTTTTTGCCCGATGCGGCGGCGCCGCAAGGGGTGATCGCGAACCTGACCATCCAGGAAGGCTGCGACAAATTCTGCTCGTTCTGCGTGGTGCCCTATACGCGCGGGGCGGAAGCCTCGCGCCCGGTGGCCGGTATTGTGGCTGAGGCGCGCCGGATGGTGGCGCAGGGCACGCGCGAGATTGCGCTGCTCGGGCAGAATGTGAACGCTTACCACGGTGAAGGGCCGGATGGGCGGATATGGAGCCTGGCGCGGCTGCTGAGCGAGCTGGCGGAGATCCCGGGGTTGAGCCGGTTGCGCTACACCACATCGCATCCCTCCGACATGACCGAGGAGCTGATTCTGGCGCACCGGGACAACCCGGCGCTGATGCCGTTTTTGCATCTGCCGGTGCAATCGGGCTCGGATAAGATCCTGGCGGCGATGAACCGCAAGCATAAAGCCGATGATTTCAGGCGGATCGTGGCGCGGCTGCGCGAAGTGCGGCCGGATATGGCGTTTACCTCGGATTTCATCATCGGGCATCCGGGCGAGAGCGATGCGGATTTTGCCGCCACCATGGCGCTGGTGCGCGAGACGGGCTTTGCGCTGGCCTACAGCTTTAATTATTCCGCGCGCCCTGGCACCCCGGCGGCCGGGCTGGCGCAGATTGCCGATGAGGTGAAAAACGCGCGGCTTTATGAGTTGCAGGCGGAGCTGCGCCGCCAGCAGGATGCCTTCAACGCCGCCACCGTGGGGCTGAACACCCCGGTGCTCTTTACCGGGCTTGGCCGCCACCCAGGGCAGATTGCCGGGCGCTCGCTCTATGCGCAGCCGGTTGTTGTGGAGTCTGCGGTGGAACTGACCGGCGAAATTCACGCGGTGAAAATCACCCATGCCAATCCCAATTCACTCTTAGGAAGTTTGAACAAGGAGGTTCGTGCCGCTTGAGCCAGATCATCGCATCCACGTCTACCCAACCCGCCCCGCCCCAGCGGTCCCTCACCCTTACCTTTGGCGATAACGCGCTGCTCTCGTTGTTGCTGGGGGACCATGACCGGCATCTGACCCGGATCGAGCAGCGGCTCGGTGTGCGGCTGGCCTGCCGGGGGAACCGGGTTTCCATCACCGGCGCGCTTGAGCGGGTTGCCGCGGCGGAAGCGACGCTGGCGGCACTTTACCGGCAGTTGGAACGTGGCGAGATGATAGATGGGCCAAAGGTGGATGCGGTGATGCGCCTGAGCGACCCGGCGGCCGAGCCGCGGCTGCCGCTCTCGGATTTGCCCGCGATCCGCACGCGCAAAGGGGCGATTGGCCCGCGCAGCGCGGCGCAGACGGCGTATATTGAGGAGCTGGCGCGCCATGAGATGGTGTTTGCCCTGGGGCCGGCGGGGACGGGCAAGACCTATCTCGCGGTGGCGCAGGCGGTGGCGATGCTGACATCGGGCCGGGTGGACCGGATTGTGCTCTCCCGCCCGGCGGTGGAAGCTGGTGAGCGGCTGGGGTTTTTGCCGGGCGATATGAAGGAGAAGGTGGACCCCTACCTGCGCCCGCTCTACGATGCGTTGAACGATATGCTGCCCGGCGACCAGCTGACCAAGCGGATGACGACCGGGGAGATCGAGATCGCGCCGCTGGCGTTCATGCGCGGGCGGACATTGGCGCATGCATTCGTGATTCTCGACGAGGCGCAGAACACCACCCCGGTGCAGATGAAAATGTTCCTCACGCGCATGGGCGAGGGGACGCGCATGGTGGTGACCGGGGATCTAACCCAGATCGACCTGCCGGCCGGTACACGCTCGGGGCTGGCGGATGCGCTGGAGACGCTGGAGGGGGTTCAGGGGATTGGTGTCGCGCGGTTCAACAATGCCGATGTGGTGCGCCACCCGCTGGTCGGGCGGATTGTGGAAGCCTATGACCAGCGCCATGCCGCCGCGCGGGAAGCGGCGCGCGAACGGCACGGATAAAACGGATAGATGGAACCTGGAAGTTGTTACCCCTTCGGGGGCGAAGTTGTTATTATTGAGCGGCGCTGGAATTATTATGTGCGCGATGTGGCGCGCGTGGTGGCGCGCACGCTGCGCGCGGCGGGCTGCGAGGCGGATGTGGTGCTCACCGATGACCGCACCGTGCGGCGGCTGAACTGCCGCGACCGGGGCAAGAACAAGCCGACCAATGTGCTGACCTATGAGCAGCCGCCGGAGATTTTGCTGGCGTTGGGCGTGGTGCGGCGCGAGGCGGCGCGCGAGGGCAAGGCGGTGAGGGCGCATCTGGTGCATCTGCTGGTGCATGGTGCGCTGCATTTGCAGGGCTATGACCATCATCACGCGGGCGAGGCGCGGGAGATGGAGAGCGAGGAGACGAAAATTCTGGCGCGGCTGAGGGTGGCGAATCCATGGAAAAACCGATGAGCTCGGCATTCGGGCGGATTTTGAGCCGGTTGCGCAGTAGTGAGCAGTCAGTGCGCGAGTCCATCGCGGAGCTGGTGCAGGAGGCGGAGGTTGAAGACGCGCTGCACGAGGATGGCGAGGGGGTGGGCCTGAATTTGCAGGAACGCGCGCTGATCGCCAATGTGCTGCGGCTGCGCGAGATGAGCGCCGGTGATGTGATGGTGCCGCGGCCCGATATCATCGCGATGCGCGCCGATGTCAGCCTGGAGCAGGCGATAGAGCTGTTGCGCCAGGAGGGGCATTCGCGGCTGCCGGTGTTTCGGGAGCATCTCGATGATCTGATGGGCATGGTGCATATCAAGGATGTGTTCGCCTTCAGCGGCACGCCGGCGGAGTTTTCGGTGGAGAAAATTCTGCGCAAGCCGCTGCTGGTGGCGCCGCAGATCGGCGTGTTGGATTTGTTGCTGCAGATGCGCCAGACGCGCACGCATCTGGCGCTGGTGGTTGATGAGTATGGCGGGATCGACGGGCTGGTGACGATCGAGGATCTGGTTGAGACGATTGTTGGCGATATTTCCGACGAGCATGATGAGATTGAAGGCCCGCTGGTGGTGGAGCGGGCGGATGGCGCGTTGGATTTGAACGCGCTGCTGCCGGTGGAGGAATTTGAGGAGAAGATGGGGAAGGTGCTCTCCGACGATGAGCACGAGGCCGATATCGAGACCGTGGGCGGGCTGGTGTTCAATTTGGCGGGGCGGGTGCCGGCGAAGGGGGAGATTATCGTGCATCCCTCCGGGGTTGAGTTTTTGGTGCTGGAGGCCGATGCGCGGCGGATACGCAGGCTGCGGGCCCGGCGGACGCTGCCGCAGGAGGCTGAGGAGCGCGCGGCGCGCGACGAGGGCTGAAGGGATGCTCCACGTGGAGTATTTGTGAGGATTTTGTTCTAACTAGATGTTAGTTCGGTTTTATTTTTTACTTGCACCCCAATTTGTGCGGGTTTGGTTTGAATGTGCAATGATTTAGCGCGATAGGTTTGGAGCGCGAAGGTATGGAGATGCCGGCTCGCGCCGGCATGCTCCTGCGGATGTGAGGGCGGTTACACCAGTGCGGCGCAAAAGCGCTGGATGCGGGTGCAGGCTTCGATCAGTGCCTCGGTGGAGGTGGCGTAGCTGATGCGGAAGTGGTCCGGGTAGATGAAGGCGGAGCCGTGAACGGCGGCCACACCTTCTTCGTCCAGCAGGGCGATGACGAAGTCTTCGTCCGAGTTGATGGTGGCGCCTTTGGGTGTGGTTTTGCCGAGGCAGCCATGCATTCCTGGGAAGACGTAGAACGCGCCCTCAGGCTTGGCGCAGGTGAGGCCGGTGGCGGCGTTGAGCATGTCTACCACCAGATCCCGGCGGGCCTGATAGACTTTGACCATCTCGTGCAGGGCGTCTTCCGGGCCGTTGAGCGCGGCCACGGCGGCGGCTTGGCTGATGGAGGAGGTATTGGAGGTGGACTGGCTCTGCAATTTGTCCATCGCCTTGGCGAGGGCGAGCGGGGCGCCGGCGAAGCCGATTCGCCAGCCGGTCATCGCGTAGGCCTTGGAGCAGCCGTTCATGGTGACGGTGCGGTCATGCAGGCGGGGTTCGACCTCGACGATGGTGGCGGGTTTGAAGCCGCCGTAGGTCAGTTTTTCGTAGATGTCATCAGTGAAGACCCAGATATGCGGATGCTTGAGGAGAACATCGCAGATGGGGCGCAGCTCTGCGGCCGAGTAGGCGGCGCCGGTGGGGTTGTTGGGGGAGTTGAGGAAGACCCATTTGGTTTTTGGGGTGATGGCGGCTTCCAGGTCTTGCGCGCGCAGCTTGAAGCCGTTGTTCTGGCCGCAGGGGACGAAGACCGGGGTGCCTTCGGCGAGGGCCACGATATCAGGGTAGGAGACCCAGCAGGGGGTGGGGATGATGACCTCATCGCCCGCCTGAACGGTGGCCAGCATGGCGTTGAAGATGACCTGCTTGCCGCCGGTGGAGACGATGATTTCCTCCGGTTTATAGTCTAACCCGCTGTCGCGCTTGAATTTTGCGGCGACGGCGCGGCGCAGGGCCGGGGTGCCGGAGACGTCTGTGTATTTGGTGTCGCCCGCGTTGATGGCGGCGATGGCGGCCTCTTTGATGTGCGCGGGCGTATCAAAATCGGGCTCGCCGGCGGAGAGGCTGATGATGTCCCGGCCTTCGGCCTTGAGCGCGCGCGCCTTGGAGGAGATGGCGATGGTCTGGCTCGGGCTGATGCGGTTCAGGCGGTCGGCGATAAGGGTCATGCTCAAAGTCTCTGCTGTTAATGGGCGGAGCGACATTAAACCTGCGTCCGGCGGCACGCAAATGCCGGTTTTGAGTTACATTCGGTAACAATGCGTGCGCCTTGCGGCGCGGCGGGGAAGAGCATAGGGCGCTGATACGTCATCCGCGCGGGAAGCCGGCGGGTGGCGGCCTCGATCCTTAATACCGGGACCGCCTTATCTGGCGGGACCACTCAGGAGAATTTGCATGAAGGTTATCCAGATTTCCCGGCGCCTGTTGCCGGCGCTGACGTTTGCTTGCGCCATGGGCGTTGCCCCGCTCGCGATGGCGCAGACCGCTGCCGCGCCTGCCGGTACGATGGCGCCGATGGCCGCTCCCGCGGCTGCGGCCGCCACCATGGCCCCCGTTGCCGCCGCCAAGCCGGTTGCTGGCAAGCTGACCAAGGCTGAGAAGTTCAAGACCGAGGCTGCCGCCCGGGCGAGCTGCCCAGGTGACACGGTTGTGTGGAGCTCCATGACCAAGAGCAAGGTGCTGCACACATCGCGTTCGAAGTATTTCGGCAAGACCAAGCATGGCGTTTTCGTGTGTGAGAAGACCGCGGAAGCGGCCGGGTATCACCTCGCGAAGAACTAAGAGGTTTATGCGGATCAGGGGGGCTGAGGCGCCCCTGATTTGCGGCGGGCCGGTTTTTTGACTACCCAGGCGGCGCAAATGACCGCTTGAGGAGTGATGAATATGTCAGAAGCCAATATTGTTACCTTGCCGTCCGGCATTAAAATCCAGGACCATGTGGTGGGCACCGGCGAGAGCCCGGCCAAGGGCCAGATGGTGACGGTGCATTACACCGGCTGGCTCGATGAGAGCGGTGCGAAGGGCAAGAAATTCGACTCCTCGCGTGACCGCGGGCAGCCGTTCAGCTTCAAGCTTGGCGTTGGCCAGGTGATTTCGGGCTGGGATATCGGCGTTTCCACGATGCAGGTGGGCGGGCAGCGCACGCTGATCCTCCCGGCCGAGCATGGCTATGGCCAGCGCGGGGCTGGCGGGTTGATCCCCCCCGGCGCGACGTTGATTTTTGACGTGGAACTGATCAGCTTTAAATAAGTTTGGACTCTTCGGCGCCTGATCAGGCTGACATGAGGAGGTCTGATGAGCGATTTTGACGAGGCTTGGCGCCGCTGTCTGGAGGGTCTGGAAAAGACCGGCCGGCGGCGGCGTTTGCGCGATGTGGACCGGCTGGGCGATGGGCGCGTGGATTCGGGCGCGGGGCCGGTGCTGGATTTTTCCTCCAATGATTACCTGGGGCTCTCGCACCATCCGGTGCTGATAGAGCGCGCGTGCGCGTATGCGCGGCGCTGGGGGGCGGGGGCCGGGGCGTCACGGTTGGTTTCGGGGAATTTGCTGCCGTTCGGGGAGATCGAGGCGAAGATCGCGCGGGGCAAGGGGGCTGAGGCGGCTCTGGTGTTTGTCTCGGGCGTGCAGGCGAATGTGACGCTGTTGCCAGCACTGCTGGATGCGAAGGTGCTGGGCGGCGAGCCGCTGGTGTATGCGGACCGGCTGAACCACGCGAGCCTGATTCAGGGCTGCGTGGCGGCGGGGGTGCGCCAGATACGCTTCCGGCACAATGATTTGGAGCATCTGGAGGCGTTGTTGGCGCGCGATGAGGCGCTGGCGCGGCCGCGGGTGATTATCACCGAGAGTGTGTTCAGCATGGATGGCGATTGCGCCGATGTGGCGGCGCTGGCGGCGTTGGCGGAAAAATACGGGGCGTTTTTGTATCTGGACGAGGCGCATGCAACCGGGGTGATGGGCCGCGATGGGTTCGGCCTGGCGCATGGGCTGCGCAATGCGCTGGTGATGGGCACGTTCAGCAAGGGATTGGGCGGGTTTGGCGCTTATGCGGCGTGTTCGGCCGTGTTGCGGGAGTATCTGGTGAACCGCTGCGGCGGGGTGATTTATGCGACAGCGCTGCCGCCGGCGGTGCTGGGGGCGATGGAGGCGGCGCTGGATATGATCCCCGAATTGGGCGCGGCGCGCGCCAGGGTGGCGGGGCATGCGGCGCGGTTCCGGGCCGCGTTGGCGGCGGCGGGGCTGGATACCGGGGCGTCTACCACGCAGATTGTGCCGCTGATTCTGGGAGCGGAGGAACGCGCGCTGGATATGGCGCGCGCGCTGGAGGCGGAAGGGTTTCTGGCCGTGGCGATAAGGCCGCCGACGGTGCCTGCGGGGACGAGCCGGATACGGTTCACGTTTTCGGCGGGGCATACCGAGGAGCAGGTGGCGGCGCTGAGCGAGGCCGTGGTGCGGCTGGCAAAGACGCTATGAAGCCGGTTTTGTTGCTGGTGCATGGCTGGGGGTTTGATGCCGGGTTCTGGACGCCGCTGCGCGCGGCGCTGGAGGGGTATGAGACCGTGGCCTGGGATTTGGGGTTTTTTGGCGGCGCGGCGCGGCCGGATTTGCCGGCGGGGCGCGATGTGGTGGCGGTGGGGCACTCCTTTGGGGCATTGTGGCTGCTGCATCACAGGCCGGTGGCGTGGCGCGCGCTGGTTGCGGTGAACGGGTTTGGCTGCTTCACGCAGCGGGAGGATTTTCCGCAAGGCAATGCGGCGCGGCCGTTGCAACGGATGATCGCGCAGTTTGGGGCGGCGCCGGGAGCGGTGGTGGCGGCGTTCAGGGCCAGGTGCGGCGGTGTGGAGGCGGTGCCGGGGAGCTTGGATGTGACGGCGCTGGCTGCTGGGTTGCAGGGGTTGGCGCAATGGGATGCGCGCCCGGCTGTGGTTGATCTGGCATTGTGCGGGCGGGCCGACCCGCTGGTGCCCGAAGCGATGAGCGCGGCGTGTTTTCCGGCGGATGTGACCCAGTGGCATGCGGGGGGGCATTTGCTGCCGCTGGAGGATGCGCGTTGGTGTGCCGCGCAGTTACGGACGTTTTTGGAGTCTCTGGGGTGAGCGCGCGCAAGGAGCGGATTGGGCGGGCGTTTTCAGCCGGGGCGGCGCGCTATGATGCGGTGGCGCCGGTGCAACGGCTGGTGGCGGCGCAGCTGGCGGCGCGCATTGTGGCGCGGGGCTTGGGGGCGCGCCGGATTCTGGAGATAGGCTGCGGCACCGGGTTTTTGAGCGCGGCGCTGGCGGCGGCGTTTCCTGATGCGGCGCTGGTGCTTACGGATATTTCCCCCGCGATGCTGGCGCGTTGCCGGGCGCGGCTGGGGGAAGGCCCCGCATATAGGCTGCTCGACGGTGAGGACCCGCGCGGGCTGGATGGGCCGTTTGATTTGATCGTCTCCAGCCTGGCGATGCAGTGGTTTGGCGATTTGCGCGGCGGGCTTGCGCGGCTGGGCGCGCTGCTGGCGCCGGGCGGGCGGATGATGTTCGCGACGCTGGGGGCGGGGACGTTCGCCGAATGGACGGCGGCGCATGCCGCGCTCGGGCTGGCGAGCGGGACGCCGGTGTATCCGGCGCCGGAGGCCTTGCCCTGGCCGGAGGGGTGGGCGCATGCGGTTGATGAGGAATTTGTCATTCAGCACTATGCCAATGGCGCGGAATTCGTCCGCAGCCTGAAAGAGCTGGGCGCGGGGGAGCCTGCGCCGGGGCACCGGCCGCTGCCGCCGGGTGCGTTCCGGCGGGTGCTGGGCGCGCTGGAGGGCGGGTTCGAGGTGACGTATCATGTGTTGTATGGGGAGATTTGGTAGGGGGTGGTCTTGCCATTCCCGGCGCTCCCGGCCAGAACCTCGGGCCATGGATCGCCGCCCGCACCTGACCAGGATCGACCGCTATATTTTCGGGCAATTGTTGATTGCGCTGGTGCTGGTCACCGTTGGGCTGGTGGCGCTGATCTGGCTCACGCAGTCGTTGCGGTTCATCCAGATTATCGTCAACCACGGGCTCTCGCCGGTGGTGTTCATCAAGCTGACATCGCTGCTGGTGCCGAGTTTTGTCGCCACCATTCTGCCGATCACGTGTTTCATCGTTGTGCTGTTCATTTATACGCGCCTGAACGGCGACCGCGAGATTACGGCGATGCGCGCTTCCGGGCTTTCGGACTTGGCGCTGGCCCGCCCGGCGCTGGCACTGGCGCTGGCGGCCACGCTGGCGGGTTACGCGCTGAACCTGGTGCTGGTGCCGGCCAGCCTGGGCAGCTTCCGCAGCTACCAATACGAGATACGCAACCAGATTGCTGCGTTTTTGCTGGAGCCGGGGGTGTTTACGCCGGTGGCGGACCATATCACCGTTTATGTGCAATCGCGTGGGGCGAATGATTCCCTGGGCGGCATATTGATCGAGGATGGGCGAGATCCGGCGGCGCCGGCGACGATATTGGCCACCTCGGGCCAGCTGTTGTTGAGCCCGCAAGGGCCGGTGGTGGTGCTGGAGAACGGCTCGCGCGAGCAGATAGACCCAAAGACCGGGCGGCTGGATGTGTTGACGTTTCAGCGCAACGTGCTCTCGCTGGCCCAGCCCGCGAAGGCGGCGCTGCCCGATATGGTGGACTCCGCCGAGGCTGGTCTGGCGGCGCTGATGCATCCGCCGGCGTCGCTTTCGCCGGGCGAGCAGGGGAAATGGCTGGTTGAGGCGCAGCGCCGGCTTACCGCGCCGCTGAGCACGCTCAGCTTTACGCTGATCGGCCTGCTGGCGGCGCTGCGCGGGGTGTTCCGGCGCAATGGGGGGCTGCTGCGCCCGGTTGGCGCGGTGGTGGCGGTGACGCTGCTGGTGGCGCTCAGCCTGGGGGTGGGCAATCTGGCCGCGCGCAACACGGCGTTGCTGCCGCTGATCTGGGCGATGGTGCTGGTGCCGGGTCTGGCTGCCGGGGCGATGCTGCTCATCAGGCGGGTGCCGCAATGAAGAATATTCCGGTTACGCTCTCGCTTTATTTTGGCAGGCAGTTTCTGTTCGCCGTGGTGGTGATGCTGGCGGCGCTCTCGGCGCTGGTCTCGCTGTTTGATTTTCTGGAGTTGCTGCGCGAGGCGGCGGCCAGGCCGGCGGCGGGGTTCGGGATTGTCGCGGAGATTGAGTTCATGCGGCAGCCCTGGACGCTGCTGCAGATATTGCCCTTTGCGATTTTGCTGGGTGGGATTTTTGCGTTCTGGCGGCTCTCGCGCTCCTCGGAGCTGGTGGTGGCGCGCGCGGCGGGGATTTCCGCCTGGCAGTTTCTGGCGCTGCCGGTGCTGCTGGCGACGCTGCTGGGGGTGCTTGGCACCGGCGGGCTGAGTCCGCTTTCGGCGGTGATGTATAGCCGTGGTGAGACGCTCTATAATGCGTATCTGCGCCCAGGCGGGGGGCCGCTCTCGCTCAACGGCGGGGAGCTTTGGGTGCGCCAGGCCGATGCCGGGCTGGTTCCCGGCGGTGTTGCCGTGCTGCATGCGGCAGGGGTGCATCTGGAGCATAATGTTTTGCGCGCCGATGAGGTGAGCGTGCTGCGGCTGGACGGCCAGGCGACGCTGCTGCAGCGGATGGAGGCCCGCCAGGCGACGCTGAGCACGGGGGCGTGGGACCTGAAGGGGGTGAGTGTGCTAACCCCCGGGGCCGCGCCGCAGCTTGCCGGCCAGATGGATTTTCCCACCGACCTGACGGTGCGCCGCGTGGAGGAGAGCTTCGCCTCGCCCGACTCGCTTTCGTTCTGGGCGCTGCCTGGGTTCATCGCGCTGCTCAAACGCTCCGGGTTTTCGCCCATTCAGCATGAGCTGGCGTTTCAGGCGTTGCTGGCGCTGCCGTTGCTTTGCGCCACCATGGCGCTGGTGGCGGCCGGGTTCTCGATGCGGCCCTCGCGCCGCGGCGGGGCGGCGCGCATGCTGGCCAGCGGCGTGGGCTGCGGGTTTGCGTTGTTCATGGTATCGGAGGTGGCCAACCAGTTTGGCACCTCCGGGGCGATTCCGGTTATCCTCGCCGCGTGGGCGCCCGCGGTGGCGGGATTATTTTTGGCGCTTGCGTTGTTGCTGCATCTGGAAGATGGCTGAGGCATGAAACGATCCGGCCTGCTTCTCGCTCTTATCGCCAGCACCTGCCTTGCCGGGCAGGCCCGCGCGCAACAGGCGGCGCCGCCCGGCGCGCCGGTAAGCTTTACGGCGGACAGTATCTCCTATGACAAGACCGGGAATATCGTCACGGCCTCGGGCCATGTGCGCGCGGTGCAGAACGGGCAGACGCTGCATGCCGACAAGGTGGTGCTGGACCGCAATACGGATGTGGTGACGGCGAGCGGGCATGTGAGCCTTACCCAGCCATCCGGCGATACCGTGTTTGCCAGGCGCGCGGTGCTGAGCAAGGGGATGAAGGACGCCGTGATGCACGGGGTGGCGGCGCGGCTGGCTGATAACGGCCGGATGATCGCCAATGGTGCGCGGCGCTACGGCGGCAAGGTCGATGAGATGGTGAAGGTGGTGTATTCCGCCTGCGACCTGTGCAAGACAGACCCCAGCGCGCCGCCGATCTGGCAGATCCGCGCGCGGAGCGCGACCCGCGATCTGCAGCATAAGATGATAGAGTATCGCGGCGCGGAGATGGAGTTCTACGGGGTTCCGGTGCTGTATGTGCCCTATTTCACGCAGCCGGACCCCTCGGTGAAGCGCCAGAGCGGGTTTTTGATGCCTGGATTCGGCGTGACCTCGAAACTCGGGTTTTTCCTCACGACGCCTTATTATTTCGTGATCGATAAGGAATCGGACCTGACGTTGACGCCGATTTTCGCGGTGAAGGAAGGGCCGGCGCTGAAGGCTGGGTATCGCCGGGACTTTAATGACGGGGAATTGAACGTCAATGTTTCCGGCGGGCAGGTGAGCGGAAAGCTTGGCGATGCCGTATTCGCCAACGGGACGTTCGATCTGAACCAGGATTGGCGCGCGGGGTTCAACTATAACCGGGCCTCCAATCCGGCGTATCTCAATGACTTCAACGTGCTGCCCAATGCCTCGTTCCTGAGCAGCAATGTGTTCCTGGAGGGGTTTTCGCCGGGGGCTTATGCCAGGCTGGACATGCAGAGCTTCCAGGGGCTGGTGGCCAGCGTAAACCAGAGCGAGCTGCCCATTGTCAGCCCGTATGGACAGTATGATTTCATCTCCGGCCAGGATGCGCTGGGCGGGCAGTTCAGCCTGCATGCGGATATGTTCAACGTGCTGCGCAAGCTGGGTACCAACAGCCAGCGCGTGGCGGTGGTGCCGGGGTATTCCGTGCCCTTTATGCTGCCCTATGGCGTGTTGGGCACGGCCAGGGTGGAGCTGGTGGCGGCCAGCTACATGGCAACCCGCTTGTATGAGCAGCCCAATTATTCACCGCTGAGTACCGCCAGCACGGCGCGCGCGCAGCCCTATGGCGCGGTGTATCTGCATTGGCCGCTGATCCGCCAGGCGGGCGCGCTGGGCAGCCAGATCATCGAGCCGGAGGTGCAGCTCGTCGCCTCGCCGAACATCGGGATTTCGCAGAATATACGCATTCCCAATGAGGACAGCCTGGATCTGGAATATTCGGACGCCAATCTGTTCAGCCTTAACCGCTATCCGGGGATCGACCGGCTGGAGGGCGGCTCGCGGGTGGATTACGCGCTGCATGCGGCTTGGTATCTGCCCGGCGGGGCGATGCTGGACGGGCTGATCGGGCAGTCTTACCGGGTGCATAAGGACAACAACTACCTGCCGGGCTCGGGGTTGACCGATAATGTCTCCGATATCGTCGGCCATGTGATTGTCGCGCCGGTGCCGCATTTCAACGTCACCTACCGCACGCGGCTGAGCCACCGGGACCTGGGCGCGCGGATGATCGACACCACGGCCAACTACACCTCGCATGTGTTCACGGCCTCGGCGGGATATTTATACACCAATACCGACCCTTATGTGCTCTATGACAACGCCAGCATCATCTCGCCCACGCTGGCGCCGCCGGCGGCGTATTTCACGCCGCGGCATGAGGTGACGGCGAATTTCACGACCAATATCGGCCCGTGGTCGCTGGGGGCTGGGACCGAGCGGAACCTGCAGACCGGCAAGTTTGACGCGGCCAATTTCAGCGCCGGCTGGCAAAATGATTGCTTCGGCGTCAACCTCGTGTACTACCAGCGGTTTACGTCATTCAACCTGGATAAAGGCAATACGATTGTATTGCTCCAGTTCACTTTTAAAACTCTCGGTAATGTTGGATTCAGCGCCCTATGAAGCATCTTCTCCGTGCCGCCGCTCTTGTTGCCGTGCTCAGCGCGGCGCCCGCCCTGGCGCAGACTGCCGGCGGCTATAACGCCAGTATCGCCGCCGTGGTGAACGGGCAGGTGATTACCAACCAGGATGTGGCTGCGCGGGCGCGGCTGCTGGCGCTCTCCACCGGGATGCAGCCGGCGCCCGATGTGCTGGCCAGGCTTGAGCCGCAGGTGACGTCGCTGCTGATCGACGAGACGCTGAAGCAGCAGGAGATTAACAAGCTGGGGGTGAGCGTGCCGCTTAGCGATGTTACCAGCGCGATTAGCCGGATTGAACAGGGCAACGGCTTGCCGCCGGGCGGGCTGCGGATGAAGCTGGAAGCGGCGGGCGTGCCGTTTGACACGCTGGTGGCGCAGATCCGCACCGAGCTGGGCTGGCAGACGGTGCTGCACCAGGTGCTTGGGCCAGGGTTGCAGCCGACGCCGGGCGACCTGAACGCGCAGAAAACCGCGCTGAAGGCGGAGATCGGCAGTACGCAATATCATATCGCGGAAATCTTCGTGCCTGTGTCCGGTCCGGAGGATGATGCCGCGGCGCGGAATTTCGCCAACTCGGTGATCGCGCGGCTGCGCACCGGCGCGCCGTTTCCGGTGATCGCGGCGCAGTTCAGCCAGGCGCAGACCGCGTTGCAGGGCGGGGATATGGGCTTTGTCAACCTGGGCGAGCTGGACCCGGCGGTGGCGCAGGTTGTATCCACCATGCCGGTGGGGGCGATCAGCAATCCGGTTCGGGTGCCGGGGGGTTATGATATCGTGCAACTGCTGGCGACCCATAACGTGGGTACCGAGAAGCAGACGATCCTCTCCATCCGCCAGGCTTTCGCGCAGTATCCGCAGCCGATCACCAATGGGCAGGTGGGGCCGGTGCAGGCGGCGGTGATCAACAAGCTGTTGCAGGCGGCCCATGCCGCGCATTCATGCCCGGATATGGAGGCGGTGAACGCGGCGTTTGGCAATGTACGCCCGGCCGACCCCGGCCCGGTTAACCTTGCCACGGTGACGCCGCCGGCGTTTCAGACACTGCTGGGCAATCTGGCCGTTGGGCAGGTGAGCCAGCCGCTGGTGGCCGCTGATGGCGTATCGGTGGTGATGATTTGCAGCCGGCAGAGCCAGGCCGCGGCCCTGCCTTCGGATGATGCGATTGCGCAGATGATCGTGGAGCACCGGGTGGAGCTGGAATCCCAGCAGCTGCTTGATGTGCTGCACCACCGCGCGGTGATTATCCGGCAGTAGGCGGGCAGGTTTGCGGACGGAAAAAAGGGCTGGGACCGCGAGGTTCCAGCCCTTTTTATGCGCGCAGGCTCGTGGAGGTTTGGGCCTGATCGTTTGAGGTCCGCTCAAGCTGAGGGAACCGAGAGCGTGAATCGCCCTTGGGAAAAAACCTAGATCGCGATAGGTTTGGTTTGACGCACGAGCGCCCCCCGAACGCGATCTAACTCTTTGATAAGAGGCTGATTCACGTTTTCGGTTGCCACGCTGGCGCGCGTCAACCTCAAACGATCAGACTCTAAAGAGCGCTTTGGGTCAGGCTGTTCAGGTAGGAGGCGATGACCCTGACATCGGGATCGAGCGCGACGACGGCGACGTAGCCGTCGGGCCGGACCAGCCAGATGCAGCGGCGGCTGACCGGCGGGCGCACGGCGGGTTCCAGCAGGTCCGGGTAGGTTTCCAGCAGTTCGTTGACCTCGACGCTGAGATCGGCGCAGAGGGCGAAGCGCGGGGTGCTGCCGGCGCCGAAGGGAGGTTCGCCTGCGCGCGGCGGCATGCGCTCGCCGGGGCCGGGGCCGGGGAAGGAGCGGTCGTCAGAGCCGTTGAGGGGGCTGTGCTCATAGCCCATGGAGACTTCTGAGAGTGTGTCGGCGATGGCGCGCCGCGCGGGGGCAAGGCCGAAGAGAACGCTGCCGAAGGCGTTGCGGGTGATTTGCGCCACCGGGTTCTTTAATACGGAGATGGCGGTGAGGCGGCCGACATTGACGAAAACCTGATCGGTCGCGGCGTGGCGTTCGGCGTTGTAGCTCTCCAGCAGGCGCTGCGGGCCGCAGGTGCCGCGGGTGACCAGGGCGAGCTTCCAGGCCAGGTTGACGGCATCGTGGATGCCCATGTTCATGCCCTGGCCGCCGGCCGGGTTGTGCAGGTGGGCGGCGTCTCCGGCCAGGAAGATGCGGCCCTGGCGGTATTCGCGGACGTTACGCTCGTTGATGTGGAAGGCAGAAATAGCGGTGGGGGCCGAGAGCGTGATGTTGCCCGGGCCGCGTTGGTCAACGATGCGCTGAATCTCCTTCAGCGAGGCGGCGGCGGGGGCGTGGCCGCCGTTTGCCGGAAGGTCGGCGATGACGCGATACAGCCCATCGGCGCGGGGGAAGAAGCCGAGGTAGCCATCCTCATGCCAGAAGGAGACCAGCTCCGTTGCGGGAAAATTCAGGCCGGAGAGGCGGACATCGGCCAGCAGCCAGCCGCTTTTTTGTTCATGGCCGGTGAAGGGCACGCCCAGCGCCTCACGGACCTTGCTGTTGGCGCCGTCGCAGCCGATGAGCCATTGGCTTGTGACGATTTCCTCGGCGCCGCCGGTATGGCGCAGCAGGGAGCTGACATTGGTGGCGGTTTCGGTGAAGGAGAGCAGTTCGCTCCCGCGCTCGGCCTT
>JAJZCG010000060.1 GCA_021846225.1 Pseudomonadota bacterium
ATGTCGGGCGTGCGCCCGGCTTTGGCCAGTACATTTTCCACGGCCCGTTCGATCAGCGCGGCATTTACCTCCATATCGAAGGAATAGCGCAGCATCAGCGCCAGGCTCAAAATCTGCGCCAGCGGGTTGGCAAGCCCCTTGCCCGCGATGTCAGGCGCCGAACCGTGGATCGGTTCATAGAACCCAGGGCGGCGCCCTGCGGCGTCCACGGCGCCCAGCGTGGCCGAGGGCAGCAGCCCGAGCGAGCCCGTGAGCATGGCCGCGAGGTCGGAGAGAATATCGCCAAACAAATTCCCGGTCACGATCACGTCAAACTGCCGCGGATTTTTCGCCAGCTGCATGGCGCAGTTGTCAGCATACATGTGGCTCAGCTGCACATCCGGGTATTCGGCGGCGTGCAGCGCCGTCATCACCTGGCGCCAGAGCAGCCCGCTTTCCATCACGTTGGCTTTCTCCACGCTGCACACGCGGCCCTGGCGCTTGCGCGCCAGATCGAAGGCCACCCGCCCCACGCGCTCGATCTCACCCGTGGTATAAACCTCGGTGTTCACGCCGCGCTTGCTGCCGTCCGGCAGGGTCTCGATCCCGCGCGGCTCGCCGAAATAAATTCCGCCGATCAGCTCGCGCACGATCATGATGTCCAGCCCGCGCACCAGTTCCGGCTTCAGCGAGCTGGCATCCACCAGCGCATCGAACACCTTTGCCGGGCGCAGGTTGGCGAACACGCCCATCTCCTTGCGCAGTTTCAGCAGCGCCGCCTCCGGGCGGATATCGAAGGGCACGCTATCCCATTTCGGCCCGCCGACGGAGCCGAACAACACCGCATCCGCCGCCAGCGCATGCGCCAGGGCTGCCTCGGTCAGCGGCACGCCATGCACATCAATGGAAGCCCCGCCCACCAGCTCCTCGGTGACCGCAAAATCCGCGCGGCCGGTTTTTTGCAGCCAGTCCAGCACGCGCTTCGCCTGCGCCATCACCTCCGGGCCAATACCGTCACCCGCCATCAACAACAGATTTTTACGCTCGCTCATGGTTTTCAGACTCCGTTAATCGCCGGCTTCCAGCTCGGGGTTTTGGCTTCATAGGCATCAATCGCGGCGGCATGCTCCAGCGTCAGGCCGATATCGTCCAGCCCGTTGAGCAGGCAGTGCTTGCGGAAAGCATCTACCTCGAAATGAATTTCCTCGCCATCGGGGCGCACCACCACCTGCTTTTCCAGGTCTATGGTCAGGCGCGCGTTGGTTCCCTGCGCGGCGTCGTCCATCAGCTGCTCGCAGACATCCGCCGGCAGCACGATCGGCAAAATGCCGTTCTTGAAGCAGTTGCCATGGAAAATATCGGCGAAGCCCGGCGCGATCACGCAACGGATGCCAAAATCCAGCAGCGCCCAGGGCGCATGCTCGCGCGAGGAGCCGCAGCCGAAATTATCCCCGGCGACGAGAATTTGCGCCTGGCGGTATTTCGGCTGGTTGAGCACGAACGCCGGATTCTCCGCGCCATCGGCATTGTAGCGCATATCGGCGAACAGGCTCTTGCCCAGCCCGCTGCGCTTGATGGTCTTCAAAAACCGCGCCGGGATGATTTTGTCGGTATCCACATTCGCCAGGTTCAACGGCGCGGCGGCAGCGGTGAGGCGGGTGAATTTATCCATTACACAAGCTCCCGGACATCGGTGAGAACGCCGGTGACGGCGGCGGCGGCGGCCATGGCGGGGGAGAGCAGGTGGGTGCGCCCTCCCGGTCCCTGGCGGCCTTCAAAATTACGGTTGGAGGTGCTGGCGCAACGCTGCCCCGGCGTCAGCTTGTCAGGGTTCATGCCCAGGCACATCGAGCACCCGGCCTCGCGCCATTCAAACCCCGCCTCGGTGAAGATTTTCGCCAGCCCCTCGGCCTCGGCCTGCGCCTTCACCAGCCCGGAGCCCGGCACCACCAGCACGCGCACACCCGGCGCCACATGGCGCCCCTTGGCCACGGCGGCGGCGGCGCGCATGTCCTCAATGCGCGAATTGGTGCACGAGCCGATGAACACCACGTCCACTTTCGTTCCCGCAATCTTCTGGCCTGGCTGCAAATCCATATAGCGCAGCATCTGTTGCAACTGGTCGCGGCGCGCCTCGTCCGGCTCGGCCTGCGGGTCCGGCACCGTGCCGGTAATGGAGATCACCGCCTCCGGGCTGGTCCCCCATGTCACCTGCGGCGCAATCTGCGCGGCGTCCAGCACCACGATCTTGTCGTAATGCGCGCCTTCGTCGCTCGGCAGCGTCTTCCAATACGCCACGGCCTTTTCGAAATCCTCGCCCTTGGGCGCATACGGGCGGCCCTTGATGTATTCAAACGTCGTCTCATCGGGCGCAATCAACCCCGCGCGCGCGCCCGCCTCGATGCTCATGTTGCAAACGGTCAGCCGCCCGGCCATGTCCAGCGCCCGTATCGCCGCGCCGCCGAACTCGATGACATGCCCGGTGCCGCCCGCGGTGCCGATCTTGCCGATAATCGCCAGCACAATGTCCTTGCCCGTGCAGCCGGGGGGCAGCACGCCGTCCACCCGCACCAGCATGTTCTTGGCGGGCTTTTGCAACAGCGTCTGCGTCGCCAGCACATGCTCAACCTCGGAGGTGCCGATGCCGAACGCCAGCGCCCCCAGCGCGCCATGCGTGCTGGTGTGCGAATCGCCGCAAACAATGGTGAACCCGGGGAGCGAGATTCCCTGCTCCGGGCCGATTACATGCACAATGCCCTGGCGCGCGTCGCTCACCGGAAAATAAGGCACCCCGAACGCCGCGACATTGGCCTCCAGCGTCTCGATCTGTAATTTGCTCTCCGGCTCGTTGATACCGTTCAGCCGGTCCGCATCGGTGGGGATATTATGGTCCACCACCGCGATCGTCTCATCCACGCGCCGAACCTTGCGCCCCGCCAGCCGTAACCCTTCAAAAGCCTGCGGCGAGGTCACTTCATGCACAAGATGCCGGTCAATATAGAGAACGCATGTGCCGTCCTCCAACCGGTCCACCACATGCGCATCCCAAATCTTGTCAAACAAAGTCCGTGACATCGAAGCTGGTCCTCCTGATTAAGCGAGGCCAGGGGGCGCCGGCCCTACGGGCCGCCTATTGGTTAACAGGCGCACCTACGGTGCGGCGTCCCCTGGACCCCCGCGAAGGGCAGCGCCCTTCGATCTGCGATCGTTAAGGGTTTGGGGAGGCAGGGGTAAGGTGCAACTCCAGCCATGGTTTCAAACCACTCGCCGCGCGTGATGCGCCTTACCCCTGCCTCCCAAAACCCTAATTAGCGAGTTCCAAGGGCTCGGCCCTTGGTGGGGGTTGAGGGGGCAAAGCCCCCTCAGCTTCCTTACGCCGCTGGAGCGGCTTCGACTTCGCGGGCTTTTTCGGCGATACGGGCGGATTTACCGCGGCGGCCGCGCAGGTAGTACAGCTTGGCGCGGCGCACATCGCCCCGGCGCATCACGTGGATCTCCGAGATGGTGGGCGCGTAGAGCTGGAAGATACGCTCCACGCCTTCGCCGTAGGATATTTTCCGCACGGTGAAGGAGGAGTTGATGCCGCGGTTGGAGCGGGCGATGCAGACGCCCTCAAAAGCCTGCACGCGCGAGCGCTCGCCTTCCTTCACGTTGACGCTGACGCGCACGGTATCACCCGGGGCGAACGGCGGGATTGGCTTGCCGGCGGTGAGCTTGGCGATCTGTTCGGCGTCGATGGTCTGGATGATGTTCATGGTCGAGGTCCTTTTCGAAAGCGGTGTTTAGGGTGCCAGGGCACCAGATGCAATGTATTGGTTGTACAGGTCCGGTCTGCGGGTTTTCGTAGTTTGGCGGGCAGCCTCCAGCCGCCAGGCGGCGATGGCGGCATGGTTGCCCGAGGTGAGCGTCTCCGGCACGGCGCGCTCCGCCCACACGGCCGGGCGGGTGTAATGCGGGTATTCCAGCAGCGGGGCGGAGAAACTCTCCTCCACGGCGCTATCGGCCGCCCCCATAACGCCCGGCAGCAGGCGGATGGCGGCATCGAGCAGCACCAGGGAAGCAATTTCCCCGCCGGAGAGGATATAGTCCCCGATGGAGACCTCCTCGGCCTGGCGGGCGTCGATCACCCGCTGGTCGATCCCCTCGAAGCGCCCGCACAGCAGTATCACCCCTGGCCCTTCGGCCAGTTCGCGCACCCGCTTTTGCGTCAGCGGCGCGCCGCGCGGTGTCAGCACGATGAGCGGACGTTCATCCGCCACCGCGCCGTCCGCCACCGAGCCGATGGCCGCATCCAGCACATCCGGCCGCAGCACCATCCCGGCCCCGCCGCCAAAGGGCGTGTCATCCACGCTGCGGTGGCGGCCCAGCCCAAAGTCACGAATATCCGTAACCTTCAGGCTCCAGCTCCCCGCCTCCATGGCCTTGCCCGCCAGGGACTCGCCCAGCGGCCCAGGAAACATGGAGGGGAAAATGGTGAGCACATCGGCGCGCCAGGTCATGATGGCACCACGACTTCAACCGGGGGCACCACGGTCACATGTCCGGCGGCAATATCCACCACCGGCACGGCCGCGCGGGTAAAGGGCACCAGCAGCGCGCCCGGAGAAATCTCCAGGCTCGGGCCGCCGCCATAGTCATGCACGGCGGTGATGCTGCCGATCTCCACCCCGGCCTCGTTACGGGCCTTCAGGCCGATAAGGTCGGTGAGGTAGAATTCCTCTTCCTCAAGCGGCGGCAACGCCTCGCGCGGCGCAAACAGCTCGGTATTGGTGAGCTTTTCCGCCTCGTTACGGTCGGTGATCGCGCGGTTGCCCTTCGGGGTGATCTCGCTCAGCTGCGCGACATTGTCGTGCATCCATTCAAGCTGGAACCGGCGCCCGGTGCGGTCGCTCAGCGGATATTGCGCCAGCGCCTCCTGGTCTTCGGCATAGCAGTTGACGCGCAGAAGCCCCCGCACGCCATGCGGCTTGCCGATCACGCCCATCAGGATCAACCGCTGGCTCACCTAACCCCCCGTTATTTTAAGCGGCGGCCTTCGCGCGCGCGGCCGCGCGTTCCTGCGCCTTCTTCTTCGGCGCGGACTGCTTGGGCTGCTCCGGATACACCGGCATCGCGATCAGCCCGGCCTTGCCGAGGAATTTGGCGACGCGGTCGGTCGGCTGCGCGCCATTGGCGATCCAATGGGTCAGGCGCTCGCTCACCAGCGTCACGCGCTCGGCATGCTCGGCGGGCAGCATCGGGTTATAGGTGCCCACGCGCTCAATGAACTTGCCATCGCGCGGGCTGTTCGCATCCGCGATCACGATATGGTAGAACGGGCGCTTCTTCGCGCCGGCGCGCGACAGACGAATTTTAACAGACATGGTAACTCCTCAAGGTTAAACGGTAAAAAATTTCAGAACGGGCGGCGCCCCCCTTTGGCGCCCCCCATGGCGGCCTGCATCTGGCGCATCATCGCCTCCTGGCCGCCGGCTTTATTCATGCGTTTCATCATGGTGGACATGTCATCAAACTGCTTCAGCAGCTTGTTGACCTCCTGCACCGATGTGCCAGACCCCGCCGCCACCCGCTTCTTGCGGCTGGCCTTCAGCAGGTCCGGGTTGCGGCGCTCGGCCTTGGTCATCGAGCTGATGATCGCCGCCTGGCGCTTGAACATGGTGGTATCGAGATTGGCATCCTCGATCTGCTTCTTGATCTTGCCGACGCCGGGCAACATGCCCAAAATCCCCGACAGCGACCCCATTTTGGAAATCTGCTTGAGCTGAGATGCATAATCGTCAAGGTCGAACTTGCCCTTGGCCATGCGCTTGGCGAGCTTCTCGGCCTCCGCCTGGTCGATATTCTGCGCCGCCCGCTCCACCAGGCCGACGATATCGCCCATGCCGAGAATCCGCCCGGCAATCCGCTCGGGGTTGAATTCATCCAGCGCATCCAGCTTCTCGCCGGTGCCCGCGAGCTTGATCGGCGCGCCGGTCACCGCGCGCATGGAGAGCGCAGCGCCCCCGCGCGCATCGCCATCGAGCCGGGTCATCACGATGCCGGTAATCCCCAGCGCCTGATTAAAGGCGGTGGCGGTGGTCACCGCGTCCTGGCCGGTCATCGCGTCGACCACCAGCAGAGTCTCGACCGGGTTCACGGCAAAGCGGATGGATTTCACCTCCTCCATCAGCGCCGTGTCGATGGAGAGCCGCCCCGCGGTATCCAGAATCACCACGTCGAACACTTCGCGCCGCGCCACATCCATGGCCCGCTGCGCGATCTGCAGGGGCGTCTGCCCGGCGATGATCGGCAGGCTCGCCACCTCGGCGCGCTGCGCCAGCTGCTCCAGCTGCAACTGCGCCGCCGGGCGCTGCGTATCCAGGCTTGCCAGCAGCACCTTCTTGCGCTCGCGCGTGCGCAGCCGCAGCGCCAGCTTGCCCGAGGTGGTGGTTTTGCCCGAACCCTGCAAACCAACCATGAGGATGGGAATAGGCGAGGGGGCCAGCAGATTAACCGGCACTACCGCCCCGCCGAGCGCCTCAACCAGCGCATCGTTGACGATTTTGACAACCATCTGCCCCGGCGAGACCGAGCGCAGCACTTCCGCGCCCACGGCCTTTTCCTTCACCGTGGTGATAAAATCCTTCACCACCGGCAGCGCGACGTCAGCATCCAGCAGCGCCAGGCGGATCTCCCGCAGCGCCTCGGTCACATCAGCCTCGGACAAGCTCCCCCGTCGGCGGAGCCGGTCGAAAACCTCACCTAATTTGCCCGACAGCGTGTCGAACATGCTCTACCACCCTCACAACGCAAAACGCGCCGTGGTGCGAACCCTCGCAGCACGGCGGATGAATGTATTTTCCGTTTGGACCGGGGGGGCGGCTGAGTCAAGTCAGATATAGCGTAGGATGGGTGAGCGCAGCGTCACCCATCCTATCCCGCAAGGCCGGGGGATTGATGGGTGAGCGCAGCGTCACCCATCCTACGTTTGTTGATAAATGTCCTGGCGAAGCACTTCCATGAAGCGCCACGGGTTTCCAAGCTCTGTGAATCCGAATTTTCGGTACAACTCGTGCGCGTCCGACGTTAGCAGAAGCAGGCGCCTCAGCCCCTGCAAGTCCTCATGTTCAATAATGCACCTCATCAGCCACTTGGACAGGCCCTTGCCGCGATGCGGCTCCAGGATGAATAGATCGGCGAGCAATGCAAACGTCGCCTTATCCGTGACAACCCGGCCAAACCCAACCTGTGCGCCGCCGTGATAGATGCCAAAGCAGAGGGAATTCTGGACCGCGCGCTCCACGACAGACCGCGGAATCCCCGGCGACCAATAGCTTTCCACCGCCAAAAAATTGTAAATAACATCCAGATCGAGGCGCGCCGCCTCTGTCGATATCTCGTATTCATCCAGAAAAAATTGAGCCTGCATGCAACAAATTCCTTAAGCCGCACCGCTTTGGGCAACAAGCTGCCCGCCTTGGAAAATCAAACGGCCTGTTTCCGCTCAAGCCACCCGCGCCACCTCACCCCCAACCCCAACCTGCGCCCCATCCAGCGCGCGGCACACCGAAATCGTGCCCCGAACCCCCGCCGGAAGCGCCACCGCGAACCCGCAGCAGCCGCTGCCAAACCCCGCCGCCCGCACATCCGCCCGGTAGCCGTTGGCCAGCACCCGCGCCACCACCTCACCGCCCGCCAGCACCAGCAGCTCCACCGGCACCTCAGGGCACGCCTCGCACAAGGCCCAGCCCGCCACCACTTGCGGCCCGGCCACCTCCAGCGCCCCGCGTAAAACCCCGGCCACCTCGGCCACCGGCGCAATCCCCGCCCGCGTGTTCACCGCTGCCTGCGCATCGCGCAGCCCAAACCCATCCTCCAGCCGCGCCATGCAGGCCACCGGCGCCGCCTGTTCACCCGGATACAGCGCCTCGAACCCCGCCGCGTTGTGGAATTTCTGCCGCTCGCCGATGTCGAGATAACTCTCCGCCGGGCAGTTTTGCGCGAACACCACATCATGCGCCGCCAGCTCGATATGATAATAGCTGACCCGCTCCACGCTCCCGGCCTGCGTCACGCTCACGCCGTTCACCAGCCGCCAAGCCGGCACCAGCCCGGCGCCGGCCAGAATCCCATGCCCTGGCGAGACCCGCAGCTCCCGCGCCGGCACACCATCGCCCAGCGCCCCGGCCTTGATGCAAACCGGCAGCATCAGGTGGTTGCCGCGCAGAAACCGCCCGTCGTAATGGCTGATCCCGATCCATTTAATCCGCTGGCGGCCATGGAACAGGCTCAGCACCTCATCGCCGATGGCGAGGCTCTCCACCGCCGTTTCGCCCTCCGGCGTGGCGATGCGCGTCCCCGCCATGAAGCACAGTACATTGAACCCCAGCGCGCTCATCAGCGTCATATCAGCCGATGATATGGTGTTCAGCACGCCCGGATTGGCATAGGCGGTGAAGGCATCGTTCCCCGCGCTGGCTGCCCAGTCGGAGAGATCGGAGCTGGCCGAGAGCGTATCCAGCGCCGTGGCGCCGCCGTCGATCGAGATATACGTCACATTCGTGCCGTTGGTCTGCAGCGTGCCCGGCGCGGCATATTTATACAAATCCATGATGAACTGCGGCGCGCCGGAATTGGCGTCGACCCGCCCCAGCGCATGTGTCAGCTCATGTTCGGCGATGCTAACAAAATCATACTGGTTGGCCGGCACGCTGGTCCCGGTGGTGCTGAAATCCAGCATCGCCGTCCCCCCGGCCGAGCCAAAGGTAACCGCCCCGTCCTGCCCCGGCCCGGCGGAGCCCGTCATAAGGCCCAGCGCCTCGGCCTGCGCGTCGGATACCCATAGCAACCCGGTCCCGGTCGGGTCCACCGCTGGCAGATTGGCGGCGGCCTCTATGCCCGCGGGGGTTGAGGCATGGGCCTGCAGCGCGGCGGCAACGGTGGCGTAGCTGTATTGCCCCATATTCGGCCCACCCTCGCCGAACACTGCATCATTCCAGGAGACGGCGATGCTCACCGTCACGGGGTCGGTGATCAGCGCGCCGAGCTGGCTGGCGGCATAGTCCATGGCCGTGACGAAACCAGCGGGCGCCAGGCTCGTGCTTGAGCCAAAACTCAGTTGAATATCCATCGGCCCCACGCCTGGTTCGCGTTAAGATTGTTGCCAATTTTTGCCTTCAGGGCAAGCTCACCCGCTCAGAAACCGCCGTATCCCGGTCACCGCCTCGGCGAGGCCCGACCGGATAACCGGCGCCCCCTCGGGGAAGGCGCTCAGCAGCCGCGAGGGCATCTGCCGGTCCAGCAGCACGAACACGCCCCGGTCATCGGCCCGGCGGATCAACCGCCCGAACGCCTGGCGCAACCTCAAGCGCACGATCGCATCGTCATACTCCTTGGGCGCCCCGCCGGAGAGATGCGTGCGCCGCGTGCGGTGCAGAATATCCGGGCGCGGCCAGGGCGTGCGCTCAAACACCACCAGCCGCAGCGCGTTGCCGGGAATATCCACGCCGTCACGCATCGCATCGGTGCCGAGCAGGCAGGCGTGTTCCTCGGCGCGGAAAATATCCACCAGCGTGGCGTTGTCCATGGCGTCCACATGCTGGGCGTAGAGCGCGATTCCCGCCGCCTCCAGCGGCTTGGCGATGCGCGCCTGCACCGCGCGCAGCCGCGAGATGGCGGTGAACAGCCCGAGCCCGCCGCCGCCCGCCGCCTGAAACAGCGCCTGATACGCCCCGGCCAGCGCGCCCATGTCCTGCGTGTTCACATCCGTGATCAGCGCGATGCGCGTGCGGTCCGCATAATCAAACGGTGAATCGAACGCCGCGCGAATGGCGGGCGCGGCCAGATGCGCCGCCCCGGTGCGCGCCTCGGCGCCCTCCCAGGCGGTCTCGTTATCCACCCCGTCGCGCAGCGTGGCGGAGGTGATGAGCATGCCATGCGCCGGGCGCGCGATGGTCTCGATGAACGCTTCCGTCGGGTCCAGCAGGTGCGAGAGCAGCAACACGTCGCGGTCGGTCCCCGCCTCGCGGTCCAGGCGCAAAAACTCGATCCGCCCGGGCCGCTCGCCGGGTTTGGTCTCGCCCCCCAGCCCGTCCAATATCCGCCGCCATGCGGTGATGCTGTCGATCGCCCGGCGCTTGATGCTGCGCGCGGTGCCCTCCAGCCGTTGGCGCGAGGCTTCCTCCAGCGTCTCCGCCTCGGCTTCCAGCCGCTCCAAAAAGCGCTGCCGCAACGTCACCAGGGGCAGGCGGAGCTTCTCCAGCGCGGCCGAGAGCGTGGCCGCCACCGGCAAAATCTCCGGGTCGATCGGGTGCAGATCCACCTCGAACCCCATCGCCCCTTTAATTTCCGCCTCCGTGCCGCGCGCCAGCGCCTGCACCCGCAACGCCCGCAAAAACGCCTCCGCCGGGTTTTTGTCAGACTCCAGCTCAGGGTCGAGCCGTGTGGAGAACATCGGCGCCGGCAGCGCCTTGGCCGCCAGCAGCGCCGCGTCCAGCGCGCGCTTTATGGCATCGTCCGTGGCGGCGAAATCCTCCAGCCGCCGCGCCAGCCCCCGCGCGCGTGAGCGTGCGCCCTCCGCCCCCAGCAGCCAGCGGCGCAGCTCCGCCATCGCCGCGCCGGAAAGCTCCACCGCGAAGGCACTGTCAGCGGCATCGAAAATATGGTGCCCTTCATCGAACACATAGCGCGTGGGCACATAATCATCATCCAGCCCGCCCCACACGGCCTGCGCCATCACCAGCGCGTGATTGGCGATCACCAGATCCGCCTCGCGCGCGTTGCGGATCACCCGTTCGATCACGCAGGCGGAAAAATGCGGGCAGGCGGCGTGGATGCACTCGCCTCGCCGGTCCGCGATCTGCGCCAGCAGGCCATGGCCGAATAATTCCGCGAACCAGCCCGGCAGGTCGCCGCCGAACAAATCGCCATCCGCGCTCGCCATTGCCCAGCGCGCCACCAGCCCCAGCGGCACGGCGTAGCGCTCCACGCCCATCGCGTCCTCAAAATTCAGCAGGCACAGGTAATTCTCCCGGCCCTTGCGCAGCACCACCTTGGTGCCCTCCGGCAGCCGCCCCGCCTCCTGCTCGATCTGGCGCTGCAAATGCCGCGTAAAGGTGGAAACCCACACCGCGCCCTTGTTCTGCTGCGCCCACAGGCTGGCGGGGGCCAGATAGCCCAGCGTCTTGCCCGTGCCCGTGCCCGCCTCGGCCAGCACCACATGCGGCTGGCCTTCCGCCTGGCGCGGCTCGAATGCGGCCGTCACCGCCGAGGCATAATCCGCCTGCGCCGGGCGCTGCTCCGCCTGCGGCCCCAGCAGCGTGGCCAGACGCGCCCGCGCCTGCCCGGATGTCACCGCAAAAGCCGAGGGTGGCGGGCGCGGGGCGGATTCCTCCCATTTCGGCAGGCGCTTCCAAAGCCGCATCGCCATGCCGTCCGGCCTTGCGCCCGGTTGCCCCAGCGCCGCCAGCACATAAGGCGCCCAGCCCCAGCCGGAAGCCCCCATGCGCGCCGCCAGCCCGGCGGCGTCCTGGTTCGCCGGCACGTTCTTGCCCGCCGCCAGCCTGGCCAGCAGCGCCTCGGCCATCGGCGCCAGCAGCCGCGCGCCCTCCTCCAGCGATTCGGGCACCTCCATCTCCAGCGCGCGCGCCAGCCCGGCGGGGGTCGGCGCCAAGCCGCGCGCCGGGCACACAAAGGCAAATAATTCCAACAAATCCAGCACCTGCACGGCCGGATTGCCCAGCCGCTTCAGCGTCGCCGGGCCATGCACCAGCAGCGGCACCGCGCCGCCGAGCTGCTTGGCCACAAGCCCCGGCTTTACTTCCACAGCCGCGCCATCGTGCGTCAGCAGCACGGCGCGGCCATGACCGGCAACAAGGGCGGGGGAGTCCGGCAGGAAAGGCATTGCTCTCCGTATAGACGTGGCTGAATTTTGACCATAGAGCGGGGCTATGAGCGAACAGATTTCTACCCAGCCGAGCTGGCCCTTCCGTGAAGCCGAACGTGTGGCCGCGCGCCTGAAGCAAAAAGGCAAGACCGAGGCGCTGTTCGAGACCGGCTACGGCCCGTCCGGCCTGCCGCATATCGGCACCTTTGGCGAGGTCGCCCGCACCAGCTGGGTGCGCAAGGCCTTTACCGACCTCACGGGCCTGCCCTCGCGCCTGCTGGCGTTCTCCGATGACATGGACGGCCTGCGCAAAGTCCCCGACAACGTGCCCAACAAGGAGATGCTCAAGCACCACCTCGGCAAGCCGCTGACCAAAGTGCCCGACCCCTTCGGCAAGTTCGACAGTTTCGGCGCGCACAACAACAACATGCTGCAGGATTTTTTGAACGAGTTCGGCTTCGAGTTCGAATTCGCCTCCTCGTCTGATTATTACGCCTCCGGCCGGTTCGACAACGCGCTGCTGCATGTGCTCGCGCATCATGATGCCATCGTCGAGATCATCCGCCCCAGCCTCGGGCCGGAGCGCCGCGCCAGCTATTCGCCCATCCTGCCCATCCACCCGCGCACCGGCATCGTCATGCAGGTGCCGATTGACCAGGTGGACGTCGAACACGGCACCGTTTTCTGGACCGACCCGGACACCAACACCAAATACGAGACCGCGGTTACCGGCGGCGCCGCCAAGCTGCAATGGAAGGCCGACTGGGCGATGCGCTGGCACGCGCTGGACGTTGATTACGAAATGTCCGGCAAAGACCTCATCGACTCGGTGAAGCTCTCCTCCGCCATCGTGCGCGCACTGGGCACCGAGCCGCCGGTCTGCCTCACCTATGAGCTGTTCCTGGACGACAAAGGCCAGAAAATCTCCAAATCCAAGGGCAACGGCCTCTCGGTCGAGCAATGGCTCACCTACGCGCCCAAGGAGAGCCTGGGCCAGTTCATGTATCACGCGCCGCAGCGCGCCAAGCGCCTGTTCTTTGATGTCATCCCCCGCGCGACGGATGACTACATCGCCGCCGTGGCGGCGCTGCCCACGGCGGAAAAACCGCATGAAAACCCGGCCTGGCACATCCATGGCGGCGAGCTGCCCGAGCACGGAGGCTCGCCCATCGGCTTCGCCATGCTGCTCAACCTCGCCTCGGTCATCAACGCTGACAGTCCGGAGATGCTCTGGGGCTTCATCCGCGCCTATATCCCCGGCGCGAACGCCGAGACCTACCCCTTCCTGGCCCGGCTGGTGCATCACGCCATCGTCTACAACCGCGATTTCGTGGCGCCTAAAAAGCAGTTCCGCGCGCCGGGCGACGTGGAGCGCGGTGCGCTGCTCGACCTTGCGGAAAGCCTGAAGGCGAACGAGATGGTGCAATACCCCGGCGCAACCCCGGCGGAGCAATTGCAGAATCTGGTCTACGCCATTGGCAAGCGCCATCCCTTCGCGCCGCTCAAATCCTGGTTCGATTGCCTGTATCAGGTCCTGCTCGGCCAGGTTGAAGGCCCTCGTTTCGGCGGCTTCATCGCGCTTTACGGCATCGAGCGCACCATCGCGCTGGTCGAGACCGCGCTCGCCCGCAGCGTGGAGGCAGCCTAGCCCGCCTCCCGCGCCATGACCCCGCCATGAAACAGCGCGCGCTGAAATATATCCCGCCTGGGCTGGGGCTCATCGTCCTGGCGGGGGTGGTCATCGGCCTGCGCGGTGCGCTCAAGCGCATCAGCCTGGGCGATGTCCTGGCCGCCGTCGGCGCCACCCCGCGCGTTGAATTCATTCACGCGCTGCTGCTGCTGGCGGCCTCGCTTTGCCTCATGGCGGGGTACGACCTCCCCGGCATCCTCTTTGCCCGCCGCCGCGAGAGCGTGCCCCGCATCGGCGCTCTCCACATCGCCTTCACCTCCTTCTGCGCCTATGCGCTCAGCCATGTGCTGGGCGCTCCGGCCCTTTCCGCCGCCGCCATCCGCCTGCGGCTCTACGCGCAATGGCGGGTGCCCGCCGCCGGCATTGCGCGCATCGTCGCCATTTCGGGCAGCATGTTCACCTTCGGCTTGCTCACCCTGCTCGGCTCCCTGCTGCTGTTCTACCCGGTGGCAATGCCTCTGTTCGGCCACGCCGTTCCCGCCTGGGCATTGCGCGCGGTGGGCGCGGCGCTGGTCTTCGCCATGGCGCTCTATGTGGCCTCGGTGGGCGGGCGCACCGCGATCGTCATTTTCGGCAAGAGCGTGGCGCTGCCCGGCCCGCGCCTGGCGCTGCTGCAGGTGCTCTACGGCTGTGCCGACATTTCAACCGCCTGCGCCATTCTCTATGTTGTGCTCCCTGATACGCCGGGCCTAAGCTACGCCCATGTGCTGGGGGTTTATCTGGCAGCCTTTGCCGCCGGCATTTTCTCCGGCCTGCCGGCAGGCGTCGGGGTGTTCGACTCCGTTCTGCTCCTGGGGCTCTCCGTCTATTTATCACCCGCCACGGCGCTCGGGGCTATCCTGCTCTTTCGTGTGCTGTATTTTCTGGCCCCGGCCTGCGCCGCGGCTTTATGTTACGCTGGCAACGAGTTGTGGACCAACACGAGGAAACGAAGATCATGAGCATGCAGCAGACGATTTCACCGGTGGACGGCAGCGTCTATGCCGAGCGCCCCTTCGCGGACGTGGCGCGGATTGATGCGGTGCTCGATAAATCCGCCGCCGCGCAGCGTCTCTGGGCCGCGCGCGGCCTGGAGGAGCGCGCCGCCCTGGGGCATAAATTCTGCGAGGCCCTGCTGCGCCACAGCGATGAGATCGCCCTCGACCTCGCCTGGTCCATGGGCCGCCCGGTGTCTCAGGCGCCCGGCGAGGTGCGCGGCTGCGTCGAGCGCGCCCGCTTCATGATCGATGCCGCCGCCGAGGGCCTCGCCCCGCTCGATCCCGGCCCGAAACCGGGCTTCAAGCGCTACGTCAAACGCGTCCCGCTCGGCGTCATCTTCGTCATTGCGCCGTGGAACTACCCGTTCCTCACCGCCATCAACACCATCATGCCGGCGATCATGGCGGGCAACACCGTCGTGCTCAAACACGCGGCGCAAACCCAGCTCATCGCCGAGCGTTTCCAGCAGGCGTTCGATGAAGCCGGCCTGCCCGAGGGCGTGTTCCAGCACCTGCACATCTCGGGCGCCACCGCCGAGGCGCTGGTGCAGGACACCCGCATCGCCCATGTTGCCTTCACCGGCTCGGTTCCCGTCGGCCACGCCGTCTCCCGCGCCGCGGCTGAGCGCTTCATCTCCGTCGGCCTCGAACTCGGCGGCAAAGACCCCGCCTATGTGCGCGCCGATGCCGATATCGCCTTCGCGGCGGAAAACCTGGTGGATGGCGCCTTCTTCAACTCCGGCCAGTCCTGCTGCGGTATTGAGCGCATCTATGTGCATGAGGCCGTCTACGATGAATTCGTCGCCAAGGCCGTGGCGGTCACCCGCCAGTACCGCCTGGGCAACCCGGCCGAACCAGAGACCAACTTAGGCCCCGTCGTCTCCGCCAAGGCGGCGGCCTTCATCCGCGGCCAGATCGAGGAAGCCGTCGCCCAAGGCGCGCGCGCCCTCATTGACCCCGCAACCTTCCCGGCTGACCAGCCCGGCACCCCCTATCTGGCGCCGCAGATCCTGGTCGATGTCACGCATGACATGCGCGTGATGACCGAGGAGACCTTCGGCCCCGTGGTTGGCATCATGAAGGTAGGCTCCGATGAGCAAGCCATCCACCTGATGAACGACAGCGCTTACGGCCTCACCGCCGCCATCTTCTCCACCGATGTCGCCGCCGTGGAGGCCATCGGCGCGCGGATTGAAACCGGCACGGTCTTCCTCAACCGCTGCGACTATTTGGACCCCGCCCTGCCCTGGACCGGGGTGAAAGACACCGGCCGCGGCCACACCCTCTCCATCTGGGGCTATGAGCAACTTACCCGGCCGCAGTCTTTCCACCTGCGCCTGCCGTAATTTTACCAGCCATTAAACCTTCCCGCGTATCTTCTCCGCCAATATGGCGGGGAGGGTTCGCGGTGCTGGTATCGTTATGGGATGAAATACGGCGCTTCCGGCGGGACCGGCGGGCCGCCACGGCTATTGAATATGTCCTCATCGCCTCCCTGGCCGCCATGGTGATCATTGACGGCGTAACCAACATAGGCGGCACTCTGGCGCGCATCTTCAGCGCCGCCGCCGCCGTGTTTTAATTTCCCCCGGCGCGGGTAAAACCTTGCGCCCGTCCCAAAACCCTCCTATCTCCCTTTCATGGCTTTCGCCCCTACACTTGCCGGGCTGCTCCTTCGACTTATCCGCCCCTGAGCGCATAAGTCTTTCCGCGCGCACCCAAACACCGCGCCGCACCGCTCAGGGGAATGCCTAAAATCCACGAACCGGCATTTTTAACGGAATAGAATCATGAGCATCAATCACCCGAATTTCGGCAAAATGGACTCCAGCCGCGTCATTATTTTTGACACCACCCTGCGCGATGGCGAACAGTCCCCCGGCTTCTCGATGAACCTGGACGAAAAACTGCGTATGGCCGAAACCCTGGCCGAGCTGGGCGTGGATGTGCTGGAAGCCGGCTTCCCGGTCGCCAGCCCTGGCGATTTCGAGGCCGTCA
>JAJZCG010000061.1 GCA_021846225.1 Pseudomonadota bacterium
CAACCGGCGGCGGGGCCATCGCGCCGCCGCGTGAAGCGCGCCGCGCCGCATCCATATCCAGCCCGAACCCATGCGCCACGCTGGCGAGAAACGCCGCCTCCGCCCCGTTCACCGGGCCATCCGCCCGCGCGATCTGGTACAACCCGCCCAGCACCTGCTCCAATATGCCCGGGCTGTCCGAGAACGCCTGGCCGAGCTGCACGGCATAGGTCTCAAACCCAGCCGCCGACTCGCGCGCGCTGTCAAACAGCCGCCCCACCTCGGCCACGCTGCCCTCGGGGATGGCAAAACTGCGCCGGAACGCATCTATCTCCACCCGCCCCACCGGCCCGTCGCATTTCGCCAGCTTGGCCGCCAGCACCGTCACGCCGACGGCAAAAATCTGGTCGCGCCGCCCCAGCATGCCAGCCGCCCGCACGCTGTCGAAGGACAGGGGCCGCCCAGCAAAGCTGAAGCCGTTCAAACTCCCCTCATCGGCGGCATGGCCCATCGCCGCGCCAAACAGCGCGCCCACCGGCCCGCCCATGGCAAAGCCCGCCATACCTCCGATAATCTTGCCCCAAATCGCCATATGCCTAACCTACCATACCCCGGCCCTTGAACCCAACCCGACAATCATACATCAACCACACCATCTTTCACGGCGGAATATATGACAGGCTGGCAATTCTGGATCGATCGCGGCGGCACCTTCACTGATATCGTGGCCCGCGCCCCCTCGGGCCAGATCACCACCCGCAAACTCCTCTCCGAGAACCCTGAACACTACCAGGACGCCGCCCTGGCCGGCATCGCCGCCTGCCTCGGCCTGCCCCCTGGCGCGCCGATCCCGCCGGGCGCCATCACCCAGGTTAAAATGGGCACCACCGTCGCCACCAACGCGCTGCTGGAACGCAAGGGCGCGCCCGCCCTGCTGCTGGTCAACCGCGGCTTCGCCGATCTGCTGCGGATCGGCAACCAATCCCGCCCCCGCCTGTTCGACCTCGAAATCAAACGCCCTGACATGCTCTACCGCGAGGCCGCCGAAGTCTCCGCCCGCACCGGCGCGGATGGGGCCATCATCGAACCGCTGGATGAGGCCGCCGCCCTGCAAATCCTGCGCGCCGCCCGCGCGCGCGGCATCAGCTCGCTCGCCGTCGCCCTCATCCATGCCTGGAAATACCCTGAGCAGGAAAGGCGCCTCGGCGAACTCGCCGCCCAGGCGGGTTTCACCAGCATCTCCCTCTCGCATATCGCCAGCCCCCTGCTCCGCCTCGTCCCGCGCGGGGACACCACCATGGCCGACGCCTACCTCTCGCCCATCCTGAAACATTACATCGCCCAGGTTTCCCAGGGCTTAAACCACGCACCTTTGTATTTCATGCAATCGCACGGCGGCCTCGCCAGCGCGGAAAACTTCTCCGGCAAGGATGCCATCCTCTCCGGCCCCGCGGGCGGCATCACCGGCGCGGCGCGCACCGCCGCCCTGGCCGGGTTCCACCGCGTCATCGGGTTTGACATGGGCGGCACCAGCACCGACGCCGCCCTCTACGACAACGGCTTCGCCCATGCCTTCGAGACCGAGATCGCCGGCGTGCGCCTGCGCGCCCCCATGCTCGCCATCAACACCGTGGCCGCCGGCGGCGGCTCCATCCTCGGTTTTGACGGCGCGCGCCTGCGCGCGGGCCCCGAGAGTGCCGGCGCCAACCCCGGCCCCGCCGCCTACCGCAAGGGCGGCCCGCTCACCATCACCGACGCGAACATCCTGCTCGGCAAAATCCTCCCCCATCATTTCCCCGCCATCTTCGGCCCCAAGGGCGATGAACCGCTCGACACCGCCATCGTGCGCGCAAAATTCACCGCCCTGGCGGAAGACGTTTCCGCCGCCACCGGCACTCCCACCACCCCGGAAACCCTGGCCGAGGGCTTTATCCGCATCGCCGTCGCCAACATGGCCCACGCCATCCGCCAGATCACCGTGCAACGCGGCATCAACCCGGCGGATTTCACCCTCGCCAGCTTCGGCGGCGCGGGCGGCCAGCACGCCTGCCTGGTGGCTGACGAGCTGGGCATGGACACCATCTTCATCCACCCCCTCGCCGGTGTGCTCTCCGCCTACGGCATCGGCCTGGCTGATTTCACCCTGGTCCGCGACCAGGCGGTTGAACACCCCTTCACGCCCGAATGCATCGCCCTCCTCACCGCCACCGCGGCCACCCTGGCGCAAAACGCCGCCACCGCCCTGCGCGGCCAGAACCCCGGCGCGCAAATCACCACAACCACCACCGTTTTGCTTCGCTACGCGGGCACTGACACAGCTCTGCCCGTCCCGCTCACCACCCACGCGCAAATGGCCGGGCACTTCGCGGCCGCCCACCAGCGCCTCTTCGGCTTCACCACGCCCGAAAAACCTCTCGTCGCGGAAACCGTCGTGGTTGAAGCCACAGCCCCCGGCGCGCATGTTCCCGAGCCGGAAATCCTCCCAGCGCCCTTGCCCGCCCCGCTGGAGGCCACCGAAATCTTCACCGGCGGCGGCCCGTGCACCGCTCCGGTGTATGACCGCGCAGCCCTGGGCGCCGGCACCATAATCCCCGGCCCGGCCGTCTTGCGTGAGCAAAACGCCACCACCATCATCGAGCCCGGCTGGCGCGCCACCATCACCGCGCAAAACCACTGCATCCTGCGCCGCGCCACCGCGCGCGAGGCCGTCATCATCGCCGATCCCTCCCGGCCGGACCCGGTGCTGCTCGAGCTTTTCAACAACCTCTTCATGGCCATCGCCGAGCAGGCCGGCACCGTGCTGCGCAACACCGCCCAGAGCGTGAACATCAAGGAGCGGCTGGATTTCTCCTGCGCCATATTCGATTCAACCGGCGGGCTTGTCGCCAACGCCCCGCATGTCCCCGTCCACCTCGGCGCCATGGGCGCTTCCGTCCGCCATGTCATCGCCCGGCGCGCCGCCACCCTCAAACCCGGCGACGCCATCGCCCTCAACAACCCCTACGCCGGCGGCACCCACCTGCCCGACATCACCCTCATCACCCCCGTCTTCGACGAAGCGGGAACAAAAATCCGCTTCTTCACCGCCTGCCGCGGCCACCACGCCGACATCGGCGGCCTCACCCCAGGCTCCACCCCGCCTTTTTCCAAAACGCTTGAAGAAGAAGGGATTGTGATCGACAATTTCCTCCTCATCTCAGGCGGCGCCTTTCAGGAAACCGCCTTGCGCGAAACCCTCGCGGCGGCAAAATACCCCGCCCGCAACCCGGACCAGAACATCGCCGACATCAAAGCCCAGATCGCCGCCAACGCCACCGCCGCCAGCGCGCTGGCAGCCGTCATCGCCCGCTACGGCTGGGACGTGGTGCACGCCTACATGGGCCACGTCATGAACAACGCCGAAGCCGCCATCCGCCAGGTCATCGCCCGGCTGCGCGACGCCGCGTTCACCTACACGATGGACAACGGCGCCCCCCTCAAGCTCAAAATCACCATCGAGCGCGCAACCTCCAGCGCCACGATTGATTTCACCGGTACCGGCGCGGCCGATCCCGGCAATTTCAACGCCCCGCCCGCCGTTACCACCGCTTGCGTGCTCTACGCCTTCCGCTGCCTCACCGGCGCTGACATCCCCCTCAACGAGGGCTGCCTCAAGCCGCTCACCATCATCATCCCCGAGAACAGCTTCCTCTCCCCGCCGCCCGGCCACGCCGTGGTGGCGGGCAACACCGAGGTCTCCCAGGCCCTCACCGCCGCCCTGCTCGGCGCGATGGACGCCTGCGCCAGCGCCCAGGGCACCATGAACAACTTCCTGTTCGGCGGCGCCAAACTACAGTATTACGAAACAATCTGCGGCGGCTCTGGCGCCGGTCCCTCATTTCATGGCACCTCTGCCGTCCATACGCATATGACCAACACCCGCATTACCGACCCCGAAATCCTGGAGCTGCGCTATCGCGTCCGTGTCGAAGAATTTTCCATCCGCCAGGGCTCAGGTGGTGCCGGCACCTTCACGGGCGGCGACGGCGCCGTGCGCAAAATCCGCTTCCTGGAACCCATGACCGCCACAATCCTCGCCTCCCGGCGCACCATCGCCCCCTTCGGCCTGCACGGCGCCGCCCCCGGCGCGCGCGGCGAGCAATATATCGAACGCGCAGACGGCACGCGCGAGCACCTGCCCGGCTGCGCCCAGGCGCAGCTCAACGCGGGTGACACCTTTGTCATCAAAACCCCCGGCGGCGGCGGCTATAACCTGCCGTGAACAAAAAACTCCTCTGGCTTATCCCCCCCGGCCTCCTCGCCGCCGCCGCCGCCGCCGTGCTGGCGCTGCCCGGCTTCGTCGCCTCCAGCGCGCACCGCGCCCGCATCGAGCAACTGGCCTCCAGCCTCACCGGGCGGCAGGTCCACATCGCGGGCAAACTCACCCTCAGCCTGCTGCCCTCGCCTGAGCTGAACGCCGGGCAGATCACCATCACCGGGCCAGACAACGAGGTCATCACCGCCCGCGCCCTCACGCTGGATATCTCCCTGCCCGCCCTGCTGCACGGCCAGCTCAGCGCGCAAACCCTCACCCTGGAGAGCCCCACAATCGCCTTCCCCTGGCCATTGCCCGGCGGCCCCAAATCCATCGCGCCCCCCGGCTGGCTCGCCGCCCTGCACGCGCAGATCCACCACGGCGCCATCAGCCTCGGCAGCGTGCATTTCGCCAATGTTGACGCCGATCTCTTCACCGGCGCCAACGGCGCCGTCACCATCTCGGGCACCGGCAATCTGCAAGGCAACAAGCTCAACCTCACGGCCGCGCTGGGCGCCACCGCCCTCAGCGGCGCCGCGCCGCTCTCGCTCACCACCGGCAGCGGCCCGCTCAGCCTCAACCTCTCCGGCACCCTCGGCAGCGACAGCACCTTAACCGGCCAGCTCAGCCTCGCCGCCCCCAGCACCTCCGGCAGCGCCAATCTCACCGTCACCGCCACCACGGCCACCGCCGATGCCCTCCATCTCAACATCGCCAAAGCCAGCCTCACCGGCAGCGCCGCGCTGGATTTCTCCCAGCCCGCCCTCACCGCCACGCTGGACGCCCGTAATCTTGACCTCACGCCGCTGCAACATCTGCTCCCGGCCTGGCCCGGCCTGCCCGCAACGCTCGCGCTCACCGCCAGCAACATCACCTACGACGGCCAAAGCCTTCCCGCGCTCACCGCCAGCCTCAACCTCTCCCCCAACGGCCTGAACGTGCAGTCCCTGAGGGCCACATTGCCCGGCGCCACCACCCTGGCCGCCAGCCTGCAAATCTCCACCGCCGGGGCGATCACCGGCCATGCCAGCCTCAACAGCCCGGACCTGCCCAGCCTGCTCAGCGCCTACGGCCTCGCCCCACCCCCGGCCTGGACCTCCGCCGCGCTCTCCACCGGCCTTTCGGGCAACATCAACCAGCTTAACCTGAACAACCTCACCGGCAGCCTGGGCCCCAGCCATCTCTCCGGCGGCCTCATCATCACCAGCCACCACGCCACCGGCGCCCTCAATTTTGACCGTCTGGACCTCACCCCCCTGCTATCCTGGCTCGGCAGGCGCCCCGGCAATTTCACCGCCGACGGCCAGATCACCGCCGCGCACGCCACGCTCGGCCCGCTTCCTCTCACGCATCTGTTGCTGGACGCTGCGCTGCACAACCAGCTCAACATCCGCCGCATCTCCGCCAACATGCTGGGCGGTCTCGCCGCCGGCAGCGTCACGCTGGATGCTCAGGGCAACATCACCGCCGCGCGCGGCTTCCTCTCGCTGCCCTCCGCCGCCCCGCTGGCCGCGCTGGCGCCCGCCTCCTGGCCGCACCTGCCCGCCGCCCTGGTGCAGCCGCGCCTCAACCTCACCCTGGCCGCCCGCGGCCCGGCCAACGCGCTCGCCGCCAGCGCCGTCGCCACCCTGGGCGCCTTCACCCTCACCGCCACCCCGGTCATCAACCTCATCCAGCCCAGCGCCGCGGGCGCCATCTCGCTGCAACACCCAAGCGCCATCGCCGCGCTCAACATCTTCGGCCTCTCGCAGGGGCTCACCTATCCCGGCGCCGGCTCCATCTCGCTGCGGGCTGATTTCATGGCCGCTCCAACCAGCTTCGGCCTGCCAAATTTCATCCTCTCCTTCGGCGACCTCACGGCAGACGGCCAGCTCATGAGCAACAAGGGCATCATCTCCGGCCAGATCGCCGCCGGCACCCTTGCCCTGCCGCCCATCCCGGCCAGTTACACGCCGCCCTGGTCCGCGCTCGCCACCGCCCAGGGCAAAATCGGCATCACGGCGGATCGCGTGCTCTACGGCGGCAAGCCCATCCTCGGCGCCACCGCCGCCAGCCTCACGTTCGCCCCCGGCAGCCGCCTCACCCTGGCGCTCTCCCAGGCCAGCCTCGCGGGCGGCACGCTGGCTGGCAGTCTCACGGCAAGCACCACCGGCAACCAACCCCCGGCGCTGACCGCGCAGCTCACCGCCAGCCACATCGACTCCACGCAGCTCAACCTGCCGCTGGCCTTCCCCTACACGCTCGCCGGAATTTTTGACGCCTCAGCTGCCCTCACCGCCAGCGGCTACACCCCCAAAACCTGGGCCGCCACGCTGGGCGGCAGCCTCAGCCTGGATGCCGGCAACGGCCAGCTTAACGGCTTCACCCTCGCCGGGCTGGCCCAGGCCCTGCACACGCCAAACCGCGCCAAAGCCCTGCACACCGCCCTCACCAGCGGCGCCACCAGCTTCACCGCCCTGGCCTTCACAGGCACATTCAGCCACGGCAACTGTACTTTGAGCAACGCCAGCCTCACCGGCCCGGCGGGCAACGCCAGCGCCACCGGCAGCATCGATCTTTTTGACAATACCCTCGCCCTGCGCCTGGCCCTGAGCCCCAGCGTCACCCCGCCGCTTACCATCGACACCATGTTGCTCGGCAGCTGGGCAAAGCCGAAACAATATCCGCGGCTCAAACCCGCGCTCGACTGGGCGCCCCCGGCGCCACCGCTTCCAGCGCCGCCTATCCCCGCGCCGCCTATCCCCGCGCCGCCGCGATAACCGGCCGGCATTTCATTGTTTTTTCGATACAAACTCGCACAAATTGGGGTGCAAGAAAAAAATGAAACCGCAATAACAGCGCGTTATTTAAAAAACCTCACAAATGCTCCACGTGCAGCGTCCGCTACCCCGCGCGCGCCTGAACCAGCGCCAGCGCGCGGATAAACGCCGCATCCGCATCCATCTCGGTGGTGTCGAACAAAATCGCATCCGCCGCAGCGACGAGCGGCGCCGCCGCCCGCCTGGCATCCGCATCATCGCGCGCCGCCAGATCCGCGCGCACCGCCTCCAGCGTCACCTCATCGCCTTTGGCCCGCAGTTCGGCATGCCGCCGTCCCGCCCGCGCCGCCAGGCTCGCCGTCACGAATAGTTTTATATCAGCCTCGGGGAAAATAATCGTCCCGATATCGCGCCCATCCAGCACCGCGCCGTTTTCATTGCCGAACCGCCGCTGAAACGCCAGCAGCGCCGCCCGCACTTCAGGGATCGACGCCACCTGGCTCGCGGCCCGGCTCGCCGCCGCGTCGCGCAGATCGTCCCTGGCGAAATCCTCCGTCCGCAGCGCCCGCGCCGCCGCCGTTGCCGCCACCGGATCAGCCGGATCTCCCCCCGCATCCAGCACCAGCCGCCCGACCGCGCGGTAGAGCAGCCCGGTGTCGAGATACGGCAACCCCAGCGCCGCCGCGATCCGGCGCGCCAGCGTGCCCTTGCCCGCCGCCGCCGGACCGTCGATGGCGATGATCATGGCGCCGAAATATCCGCGCCCAGCCGGCGCATGAGCGCCACAAATCCTGGAAACGAGGTATCGATGAAACGCGCATCGTCAATGCGCATCGGCTCACGGGTGGCCTGGCCAAATACCAGCGCGCTCATCGCCAGCCGGTGGTCCATATGCGTCTCCACCAGCCCGCCGCCCGCCGGTTGCGCGCCGCCATGCACGATCAGGTCATCCCCCTCAATCTCGACCCGCACGCCCCCCGCCCGCAACATGGCGGCGGTTGAGGCTAGGCGGTCGCTCTCCTTCACCCGCAGCTCCGACAGCCCCCGGAACCGCGACACCCCCCGCGCGCAGGCGCAAGCCACCGCCAGCACCGGATATTCATCGATCATGCTCGGCGCCCGCTCAGCAGGCACATCAACCGCCACCAGGGCGGTATGCTCAACATGAATATCGCCAACGCTCTCGCCACCCTGAATCCGGAAATTGCGGATCTCCAGCGCCGCGCCCATCTCACGCAAGGTATCAAACAACCCGGTACGCAGCGGGTTCAACCCGACACCGCTGATCACCAGCTTCGAGCCCGGCACCAGCAGCCCCGCCACCAGCGGAAACGCCGCCGAGGAGGGATCGCCCGGCACCGCCACATCGGCCGCGCGCAGCTCCGGCTGGCCGGTCAGGCGGATCAAGCGCCCCCGCCCGGCCTGCGTCACCTGCACCTGCGCGCCAAAATGCGTGAGCATGTTCTCCGAATGGTCGCGCGTCGGCTCCGGCTCCTCCACCTCGGTGATGCCCCGGGCATTCAGCCCCGCCAGCAAAATCGCCGATTTCACCTGCGCCGAGGCCACCGGCAACCGGTAGGTAATTGGCAGGGCATCCCGCGCGCCTTGGATGGTCAACGGCAGCCTGTTCCCTTCACGGGCAATGAACACCGCCCCGGAAGCCTTGAGCGGCTCTATCACCCGCCCCATCGGCCGCTTGCGCATGCTCGCATCGCCGGTCATCACCGAGGAAAAATCATGCGTTGCCAGAACGCCCGCCAGCAGCCGCGCCGCGGTGCCGGAATTGCCCATGTCCAGCACATCCTCCGGCGGCGTCAGCCCGCCGATTCCCCGGCCCGAGACCAGCCAGGCGGCGCCATCGCGGGCAATCTCGGCGCCCAGGGCGCGCATCGCGGCGGCGGTGCGTAAAACATCCTCCCCCTCCAGCAGCCCTGTTATGCGCGTCTGGCCTACCGCCAGGGCGCCGAACATCAAAGCCCGGTGGCTGATCGATTTGTCGCCGGGAACGGCGATTTCCCCGGTGAGCGGGTTTTTGGGGCGGTTGGCGGCCAGCGGCCGTGCGGGTTGAGTCTCCATGCCGCGCCGCTTAGCATAAGCTAAGCGGTTTGACATAGCTGGCTGGGCATGGCATCGCGCCGCCCTTGTTGAAATCGCGTTCAGAGCAGAGGTTGGGCATGGCGAAACCGGAACTAGGATCAAAACATACCTGCGTGTCCTGCGGGGCTCGGTTTTTCGATCTCGGCAAGGAGCCGGCGGTCTGCCCGAAATGCGCGACCGAGCAGCCGGCCGAACAGCCGCGCCTCAAGCGCGCCGCGCCGATGCCCGAGGAAGTGAAGAAAGTCGTCAAACCGGCGGCGGCCGACCCGGATGATGTGGATGTCGAGGTTGTCGACGACGGCGACGACGAGGACATTCTGGAAGATGACGATCTCGACGACGATGCCGACGTGCTCGACGCCGATATCGACGTGCAGCCCGAATCCGACGACGCCGAACGCTAAACCGTTTATCCGGCCACAAAAAACCTCCGGCTGGCGCCCATCGCGCTGACCGGAGGTTTTTTATTTCAAGCGTGGTCCGGGGCGGGGCGCCTCACACGAAGCGCCGCCGCCTGAGCCTGTTAAACGCTCGCCTGGCTTACAAACTTGGTCACCAGATAAGGCTCCAGCCCTTCGGCGCCGCCCTCCGAGCCGTAACCACTGTCCTTCATGCCGCCGAACGGGGTTTCCGTGAGGGCAAGGCCGTGATGGTTGAGGCCGATCATACCGGCTTCAATGCCAGCGCCCAGCGCTGTCACCGTGCTGGCGGAGCGGCTATAAGCATAGGCCGCGAGGCCATAGGGCAGCCGGTTGGCTTCGGCGATCGCATCGTCAAACGTGGCGAAGGGCATGAACAGCGCCAACGGGCCGAACGGCTCCTCGTTGAGCACGCGGGCGTCGGGGGAGAGATTGGTCACCACCGTCGGCTCGAAGAAATACCCCTTGTTGCCTGCACGCTTGCCGCCGGTGGCGATTTTGGCGCCCTTGCCCACGGCATCGGCGAGCAGCGATTCCATTGCCGCAACGCGGCGGTCGTTGGCGAGCGGGCCCATGGTGGTGCCATCCTCCAGACCGTTGCCAAGCTTGATGGCCTCGCATTTGGCGACGAATTTCTGCAGGAACGGCTGGTAAACCTCGTTCTGCACGATGAAGCGCGTGGGCGCCACGCAAACCTGCCCGGCGTTGCGGAACTTGTTGGCGGCCAGAATGGTGGCTGCGGCGTCCAGATCAGCATCGTTGAAAATAATCGCCGGGGCGTGGCCGCCCAGCTCCATTGTCGCGCGCTTCATATGCGCGCCGGCCAGGGCGGCCAGGTGCTTGCCCACCGCGGTTGAGCCGGTGAAGGAGATCTTTCTCACCACCGGGTGCGGAATGAGATATTCCGAGATTTCCGCCGGAACGCCAAAGACAAGCTGAACCACGCCGGCGGGGGTGCCGGCATCCACAAAGGCGCGCACCAGCTCGGCGCAGCTCGCGGGGGTTTCCTCTGGCCCTTTCAGGATGAAGGCGCAGCCCGCCGCCAGCGCGGCGGAGACTTTGCGCACCGCCTGGCTCATCGGGAAGTTCCAGGGCGTGAACCCCGCGACAACGCCGACCGGCTCACGCAACGAGAGCTGGTAGATGCCCGCCGCGCGCGCGGGGATGACACGGCCATAGGCGCGGCGGCCTTCCTCGGCGAACCAGTCGATCACATCCGCGGAGCCGAGAATTTCCATCCGCGCCTCGGCCAGCGGCTTGCCCTGCTCGGTGGTCATGAGGCGAGCGATGGACTCGCTGCGCTCACGCACCAGATCGGCCGCCTTGCGCATGATCTTGCCGCGCTCATAGGCCGAGATTTTCCGCCACACGGCGAAACCGGCGGCGGCGGATTCCAGTGCTTCGTCAAGGTCGGCAATCCCGGCATGCGCCAGCGTGCCGATGACCTCTTCCGTCGCGGGGTTGACCACGCCAATCGTGCGGCCACCACTGGCCGCGCGCCATCTACCCGCGATATGCAGCAATACGTCCTGATACATTCTATACTTCCTCTAGCTCTCTTTGATGACTTTTCGCATGATATCGATCATCTGCGAAAGCTCGTCCGCCGTGGCGGCAAATGGCGGGGCGAGGACGATGGAATCGCCCGCCGCGCGCAGCACCAGACCGGCCTCGAACGCCTTGCAGAGAATGTTGAAGCCACGCTCGCCGGGCTTGCCTTTCGGCTCCAGCTCCACCGCGCTGAGCAGGCCGTAGCCGCGCGTATCGGTGACATAGGGCAGATCCTTGAACGCGCCGATCTGTTCCAGAAAGGCCGGGGCGAGATCGCGCACGCGGGCGAAGGTGTCTTCCTCGCGGTAGATTTTCAACGTCGCCAGGGCGGCCGCGCAGGCGGCGGGATGCCCGGAGTAGGTGTAGCCGTGATAGAGTTCGACGTTGTTCTCAGGCGCGGCATCGAGGATAGTCTGCTGGATTTCCTCGCGCACGGCGGTCGCGGCCATCGGGATCGAGCCGTTGGTGAGCGCCTTGGCCATGGTCATGATATCGGGCGTGACGCCAAAGGTCTGCGCCGCGAAATTCTGCCCGGTGCGGCCAAAACCGGTGATGACTTCATCAAAGATCAGCAAGATGCCGTGCTTGGTGCAAATGTCGCGCAGGCGTTGCAGATAGCCCTTGGGCGGCACCAGGATGCCGGTGGAACCGGCGATGGGTTCGACGATGCAGGCGGCGATGGTGTCCGCGCCGTGCAGGTCGACAAAGCGCTGCAGATCATCCGCGAGGTTGGCGCCATGGGTGCCCTCGCCCATCTCGTACTGGTTCTCGGGGATTTTGGTGTGGCGCATGTGCAGCGCGCCGGGCAGGCCGAGGCCGAAGCTCTTGCGGTTGTTGACCATGCCGCCGACCGACCAGCCGCCGAAGTTGACGCCGTGATAGCCGCGCTCACGGCCAACGATGCGCTGGCGCTGCCCCTCGCCGCGGACGCGGTGGTATTGGATGGCGATTTTCAGCGCGCTTTCCACCGCTTCCGAGCCGGAGCCGGAGAAGAGCACGCGATTGAGACCAGGGGGGAGCATGTCCGCCATCTCGGCGGCGAGGCGGAAGGCCGCCGGGACACCGTATTGAAACGGCGGGGCGTAATCCAGCTCCTGCATCTGCCGGGTGACGGCTTCGCGGATTTCGCGGCGGCCGTGGCCCAGGGGAATGCAATAGAGGCCTGATGAGCCGTCAAAGATTTTGTCACCGCGTGTATTATAATAATAAACGCCTTCGGCGCGCGCGATCAGCCGTGGTTGTTCAAGAAACTGCCGGTTGGCGGTAAAAGGCATCCATTGGTGAACAAGCGGGACGTTACTCGCGGCATGGGTATCTGGCATGGTACAGCTCCTCTGATTTTTCTCTAGTTAACTATTTTAAACACCCAATACCAGAAAAATTTTTACCGCGCACCATGATTTGGGTGCGTGGGAAGGCCGGAGTAGGGTGACGCGACAGGCAAATACGCGAGACCAGACATGAATGACGAGACTGCATACAAGGTGTTGACCGGCACGGAATTTGCCGCGCTGGCGGCGGGGTGTTTCGAGGGGGCGCCGGTGGATCTGGCGGATGGGTATATTCACCTCTCCACCGCCGCGCAGCTGACCGGGACAGTGGATAAGCATTTCGCCGGGCAGAGCGGCCTCGTGGTGGTGGCGGTGGATTTGGCGGCGCTGGGCGAGGCCGTGCGCTGGGAAATCTCGCGCGGGGGGCAGAAATTTCCGCATCTCTACGGCCGGTTGCGCATGGCCGCGGTGACGGCGCATGCGCCGCTGGCGCGCGCGGCGGACGGCAGTGTGAAACTGCCCTGACTACACCGCTTTTTCCACCGCGCGGGCGATTTTGAGGACCACATCGTCACGGTACAGAGGGGCGGCGATTTGCACGGCGACCGGCAGGCCCGCGGCGTTGATCCCCATGGGCAGCGAGATGGCGGGCTGGCGGGTGAGGTTGAAGAGCAGCGTCCACGGCGCCCAATGGTGCAGCAGGGCGTGGACGGGGTCTTCCACCGGGGCGCCTGCGAGCGGGGCGGCCTGTGGGACGCAGGGGCAGATCAGCGCGTCATAATCAGCGATGGCCATGGCGTGGGCGGCCCGCACGCGCAGCGCTTCGGCCTCCAGCATGTCACCCGCCGTGGTCCCGGAAAATTGGCGGGCGAGGCTGATGAGGCCGTGGTCCAGCAATGCATGTTGCTCCGGCGCGATGGCGGCAACCTGGCGGGCCAGCGCGGCGCCCCAGATTTTGGCGAAGCTGGCGGAGGCGTCCGGCAGGGGGATGGTGGCCTCGGCCACCTTGGCGCCGAGGGATTCGAGGATTTGACGGGCGGCTTGCAGGGCGTCCATCGCGTCAGCATCCGCCGGGGCGGGGAAGCCCGGGCTGGTGAGGACGCCGATGCGCAGGCCGGCCACGCCGTCCTCGATACCGGCCAGAAAGTCACGCCGTGGTTCGGGCAGGGAGAAAGGGTCCTGCGGGGCGAAACCGGCGGTGGCGGAGAGCATGAGGGCGGCATCGCGCACCGTGCGGGCGATGGGCCCGGCGACCGCGACATGGCCAAAGGCGCCCAGCGGCCACTGCGGCACGCGGCCGAAGCTGGGCTTGAGGCCGACCACGCCGGACCAGGCGGCGGGGATACGGATGGAGCCGCCTGCATCGGTGCCCACATGCAGCGGGCCGAAAAATGCGGCAGCGGCGGCGGCGGCGCCCGAGGAGGAGCCGCCAGGGGTGTGGGCCGGGTTCCAGGGGTTGCGGGTGATGCCGGTGGCCGGGCAGTCACCGGGGCTTTTCCAGCCGAATTCGGTGGTGGTGGTTTTACCCAGGATCACCGCCCCGGCCGCGCGCAGCGCGGTGACGACAGGGGAGTCAGCTGGCTGGGGTGCCGCGCTGGTGGTTTTGCTGCCGCGCCGGGTGGGCAGGCTGGCGATGTCTATGATGTCCTTGATGGTGACGGGCACACCGTCCAACACGCCTTGCGGCGCACCGGCGGCCCAGCGGGCGGTGCTGGCCTGGGCGTCACGCAGGGCGCCGGGGTTCATCACCGCGAAGGCGTTGATCTCGGGGTTGCGCCGCGCAATGCGCTCGGTGATGGATTGCAGCGCCTGCAACGGGGTGAGGGTTTTGGCGGCGTAAGCGGCCAGCAGCTCCTCGGCGTCGAGCGTTGATGGATCTTCTAGAGCCATGCCGGCACCGGCAGGTTCTTGGAGCGCAGGAATTCCGGATTGAAGAGCTTGCTCTGGTAGCGGGCCCCGCCGTCGCACAGGATGGTGACGATGGTGTGGCCCGGGCCGAGGGTTTTGGCGACGCGGATGGCGGCGGCGGCGTTGATGCCGGCCGAGCCGCCGACGGAGAGGCCCTCGTGGATCAGCAGATCGAACACTTGTTCCAACGCCTCGGGGTCGGGGATGCGCTCGGCGTTGTCAATTTTAATGCCATTGAGGTTTTCCGGCACGCGGGACTGGCCGATGCCTTCGGTGATGGAGGAGCCGGTGATGCTGAGATCGCCGTTTTTCACCCAGCCGTAGAGGCCGCTGCCCTCAGGGTCGGCCAGGACGATTTGGATGCCCGGGTTGCGGGCCTTGAGCGCGAGGCTGACCCCGGCCAGCGTGCCGCCGGTGCCGCAGGCGCAGGTGAAGGCATCCACCTTGCCGCCGGTCTGGGCCCAGATTTCAGCGCCGGTGGTGGCGCGGTGGCCCTCGCGGTTGGCCAGATTGTCAAACTGGTTGGCCCAGAGCGCGCCCATCTCCCCGGCCAGGCGGCGCGAGACGTGGACATAATTGCCGGGGTCCTTGAAGGGTTTGGCGGGAACCAGGCGGAGGTCGGCGCCGATCATGCGCAGGAAGTCTATCTTCTCGCGGCTCTGCGTCTCGGGCATGACGATGACGCATTTATAGCCCAGCGCGTTGGCGACCAGGGTGAGGCCGATGCCGGTGTTGCCGGCGGTGCCCTCGACGATGGTGCCGCCGGGTTTGAGCGTGCCCTCAGCCTCGGCGGCGCGGATGATGGCGAGGCCGGCGCGGTCCTTCACCGAGCCGCCGGGGTTGAGAAACTCGGCCTTGCCCAAGATCTCGCAGCCCGTGGCGGCGCTGGCCCGCCTGAGCCGGATGAGCGGCGTGCTGCCGATTGCCCCGATCAAACCATCCACGACTGTTTCCATTACCCAATGTCCCCGCTATGCTGGCCGTAATCGGCATACAATACTTGCGGGGGACATTATGATCGAAGATTTGGCGCCGCGACAGGTCTGGGAAGCGTTAATGAGCAATCCCGATGCAGCTTTGTGCGATGTGCGTACCAGTGCCGAGTGGAGCTTTGTCGGCGTGCCGGATCTGACCGAGACCGGCAAGCAGCCAGTCCTGGTGCAATGGCAGGTGTACCCCAGCATGCAGCACAACCCGAAATTTTTGGAAGCCCTGGCGGCGGCGAAGCTGGAGCATGACGGCCATGTCTATTTCATCTGCCGCTCGGGCGCGCGCAGCATGGCGGCGGCACAAGCGGCCAAGGCGGCCGGGTATAAGCATGTGTACAATGTGAAGGACGGGTTCGAGGGGCCGCAGGACGCACGCGGGCACCGCGGGAATGTGGGGGGATGGAAGGCCGAGGGGTTGCCCTGGAAGCAGGGGTAGGGGTTAGTTAAGGAATTCTTTTAGCCGTTCCGCCAAACGGTTCTGGCCGCGTGTCTGGCATTCCCAGATGACCAATATGGACCAGCCTAAAGCTGTAAGCTGCGCCTGCTGCGCACGATCCCTTTCCTGGTTGCGTGCAAGCTTGGGGAGCCAATAATCAAGGTTTGATTTTGGTTTGCGGCGGCCGTCAACGCAATTGGGGTCATCATGGCCGTGCCAGAAACAGCCGTTTACCAGAATGATTTTTTTCCGGGACGGAAATACCAGATCGGGTTTGCCCGGCAGGTCTTTGCGATGCAGGCGAAAACGGAAGCCTAAACGGTGGGCTAATTGGCGAACGATAAGCTCGGGCTTCATGCCTTTGCTTTTTATGCGCCGCATGTTTTCCGCGCGGCGGTCTGGCGAGAGACTATCTGTCATACCTAATCAATTTTATTTTCTGCTTTCAGGATGGCCACATCCGCAGCGCTCGTAGGTTTGTACGAAATGAACTCATCCTTTTCAACAGAACCTAAGCCAAGCTGCGAAATGAGGCTCCTATCATAATTTCCCGACAGGATAGCCACCCCTTCCCGAGCCAGCAAATCACGCGCGCCACCGTTCTTGCGGAGCCGTTTCATATAATCTTTTTGTTGCGCTACGGTAATCCCCCCGTTTTTAACGGGGCTTTTGGGTAGAACTCACGCGGCGCGTTTCAGTTTCTGTGCGGGTGTGATCCCGCCGATGCCCATATTCGGGC
>JAJZCG010000062.1 GCA_021846225.1 Pseudomonadota bacterium
CCGCGGTGGAGCGCCGCGCCATCCAGGAAGCCGCTGAATCAGCTGGCGCGCGCAAGGTCTTCCTCATCGAGGAACCCATGGCCGCGGCCATCGGCGCCAATTTGCCCGTCACCGAGCCCTCCGGCTCCATGGTCGTCGATATCGGCGGCGGCACCACCGAAGTCGCCGTCATCTCGCTGGGCGGCATCGTCTACGCCCGCTCCGTGCGCGTCGGCGGCGACAAGATGGATGAAGCCATCATCTCCTACATCCGCCGCGCCTTTAACCTGCTGATCGGCGAAAGCTCCGCCGAACGCATCAAGATGGACATTGGCGCCGCCTGGATGGACAGCGCCGATAACGGCCCCTCTCGCTTCGTCAAAGGGCGTGACCTCATCAACGGCGTGCCGCGCGAGGTCACCGTCACCCAGCGTCAGATCGCCGAGAGCCTGGCCGAACCCGTGGGCCAGATCGTCGAGGCCGTGAAGGTCGCGCTCGAGAACACCCCGCCGGAGCTGGCGGCTGATATCGTCGATAAGGGCATCATGCTCACCGGCGGCGGCGCGCTGCTGCACCGGCTCGACGAGGTGCTGCGCGTCTCCACCGGCCTGCCCGTGATGGTGGCGGAAAACCCGCTGCAATGCGTCGCCCTGGGCACCGGGCGCGCGCTGGAGGAAATCAAGCGCCTGCGCACTGTTCTCTCCTCAATGTATTAAACGCCCCAGGCCGGGGGCATTCCCCCGGCCCCGGCGGCCTATGGCGCGGTGACGGGATGAGCGGCGGCGTAGCTGAGCTGCGCCGGCGTCATCTCGAAACCAACGAGAATCTGCGTCCGCGCGCTATCGGGCGTGTTCGGCAGCTCGACCTTCATCGCCTTGGTGGCCGCTTGCGCGGTGCTGAGGTTGCCGTTGAACTTCAGGGTGATGCTGTAGTCATTTTTCTGCACGATGGCATCGCCCTGGGTGATGGCGACGAAATACGGCAGGGTGATGGGCGCGCCCTGGTTGGCGGGGCCGTTGCTGGCGCTGAATCCGGCCCTGAACGTCACCTCCAGCAGGTTTTTCTTCACCTTCAGCAGGCAGGACCCCGCGACTCCGGTAACCCGCGCGGTGGTGATCTGCGCGCCCACATCGGACCGGCCGGGCAGGAAGGTGGTTAAATTCTGCGCCTGGGCGAGCACCGCCACCTGCGGGCAATATTGCTGCACAACCAGCTTGGGTGCGGGCGCCACGGCCGGGGTGGAGGATGCCGGGGTGGAGGCGCAACCGGCAAGGGCGGCCAGGATGACGAGCGAAAGCAGGGGGGTGGTGAACTGTTTCATGGCACCTCCCTTGCCAGATTTTTTTGTAAAGGTCATCTACACGCCATGGCGGTTTATACAGAAGTTACGGACGAGGCCCTGGCCGAATTCCTCACGCACTACAACATCGGCTCGATGGTTGCCTTCCGCGGCATCGCCGAGGGTGTGGAGAACAGCAACTACGCGCTGAAAACCACGCAGGGGGATTTTATTCTCACCCTGTACGAAAAGCGCGTCGACCCGGCGGATCTGCCCTGGTTTCTGGGCCTGATGGAGCATCTGGCCGCGCATGGGCTCTCCTGCCCGCTCCCCGTGCGCGCGCGCGATGGCAAAAACCTCAACCCGCTGGCCGGGAAGATCGCCGCCATCACCACGTTTCTGCCCGGCGTGTGGCCGCGCCGGGTGCTGGTGGAGCATTGCGAGCCGCTGGGCGCGGCGCTGGCCAGGCTGCACCTGGCGGGCGAGGGATTTGCGCCCAAGCGCGCCAACGCCCTGGGGCCTGATGCCTGGAACGATTTGTTGCAAAAATCCGCCCCCCAGGCAGACAGCGTGCAGGCCGGGCTTGGCCGTGAGCTGGACATGATGCTGCATGGTATCGTCGCCAACTGGCCGCGCGGCCTGCCCAGCGGGCATATCCACGCCGATTTATTTCCCGATAATGTGTTTTTCCTCGACGGCGAAATCTCCGGGCTGATCGATTTCTACTTCGCCTGTACCGATATCTATGCCTACGACATCGCCATCTGCCTCAACGCCTGGTGCTTCGAGAAGGATTTCAGCTTCAACGTCACCAAATCGCGCGCGCTGCTGCGCGGCTACATGGCCCACCGCGCGCTCAGCGAAGCCGAAACCGCCGCCCTGCCCGTGCTCGCCCAGGGTGCTGCCATGCGCTTCCTGCTCACCCGGCTCTACGACTGGCTGAACACCCCCCCCGGCGCCATGGTCACCCCCAAGGACCCGCTGGACTACTACCGGCGCCTGCGCTTCCACAACGCCGCAAAGGATGGCGCCGCCTATGGCCTCTGATTCACCCGAAAACGCCGTCGAAATCTGGACCGACGGCGGCTGCCGCCCCAATCCCGGCCCTGGCGGCTGGGCGGCCATCCTCAAGTTCAAAGGCGCGATGAAGGAGCTGGCCGGCGCCGAGGCCGAGACCACCAACAATCGCATGGAGCTGACCGCCGCCGCCGAGGCGCTGGGCGCCCTCACCCGGCCGTGCCGCATTGTGCTGCATACCGACAGCCAATACCTCAAGGACGGCATCACCCGCTGGCATAGCGGCTGGGTACGCAAAAACTGGCGCACCGCGGGGGGAGATCCGGTGAAGAACATGGATCTGTGGAAGCGCATCCTGGAAGCCGCCAAGCCGCACGAGATCGACTGGCGCTGGGTGAAGGGCCATTCCGGCAACCCGATGAACGAGCGCGCCGACGAGCTGGCCACCCAGGCCCGCGAAATGCTGGAGGCCGATGCCCGCAGCGCCCGGGGTTAACAACGCCCGGGGTTAGCTGCGGTAGGAGCCGTTGATGTCGATATAGCCGTGGGTGAGGTCGCAGGTCCACACGGTGGCGCGGCCCTCACCGAGGCCGATATCGACTTCGATGTCGATTTCCCGGCCCTTCATATGGGCGACCACGGGGGTTTCGTCATAGCCGGGGACAATGCCGCCGGCCTGCGCCATCCAGGTGCCGCCAACGGCGACGCCGAGCTTGTCACGGTCGGCCGGTTCGCCCGCCTTGCCCACGGCCATCACGATCCGGCCCCAGTTGGCGTCTTCCCCGGCGATGGCGGTTTTCACCAGCGGCGAGTTGGCAATGGCCATGGCGATCTTGCGCGCCGAAGCGTGGGAGACGGCGCCGTCCACGGTGATCTGCACCAGTTTCTGCGCGCCCTCGCCATCACGCACGACCATAAGGGCCAGATCGTGCATCACCTCATGCAAAGCGCGGCGGAAATCGCCCAGCTCGCCAGGGTCCTCGGTGGGGGCGTTGCCTGCCTGGCCGGTGGCGAAGAGCAGCACCGTGTCAGAGGTGGAGGTGTCGGAGTCGATGGTGATGCAGTTGAAGGTGGTATCCACCCCCTTGCTCAGCATCGCCTGCAGGGCGGGCGCGGGGATCGCGGCATCGGTGAAGATGAAGGAGAGCATGGTCGCCATGTCTGGCGCGATCATGCCGCTGCCCTTGGCGATGCCGGTGACGCGCACCTCCACCCCGCCCAGGCGCGCGGTGCGGGTGGCGGCTTTGGGGAAGGTGTCGGTGGTCATGATGGCTTGCGCCGCCTCGGCGAAGCGGTCTTCGGCCAGGCTGGCTTTCAGCGTATCCAGCACCGCGACGATTTTATGCGCCGGCAGCGGCTCGCCGATGACCCCGGTGGAAGCCAGGAAGATTTGTTCGGGCGTGGTGCCCAGCGTGGCGGCGGCGGCGTTGGCGGTGGTCTCCACCGCGCGCACGCCAAGGATGCCGTTGAACACGTTGGCGTTGCCCGCGTTAACCACGAGGCCGCGGGCGAGGCCGCCCTTGATGGCTTCGCGGCAATAGCTCACCGGCGCGCCGGGGCAGAGGTTTTTGGTGAAAACCCCGGCCACCGCCGTGCCTTCGGCGAATTCAGCGAGCAGCACGTCGGTGCGGCCCTTATAGCGGATTCCCGCCTCGCCCGTGGCCAGCCGCACCCCTGCCAGGGGTGGCAGTTCCGGCAGCGGCAGCGCCAGCGGGGAGGTGGGAATCGGCCCCGCCATTATTGTGCCGGCGCAGCCTGCGGAGCGGCGGTGCCGTCCGCGTTGTAGACCTCAACCTTCACCTTGCTGCGCACATCGGCCAGCGTGGCCTTGATGGCTTTATCCGCAAGGTCCTGGCGGATCTGCGCCTGCACATCGGCCAGCGCCGGGGTCGGCCCCTGGCGCTTGCCCTCGCAGAGGATGACATGCCAGCCGAACTGCGTCTGCACCGGGGTCTTGGTGTACTGGCCGGGCTTCAGCGCAAAAGCGGCATCCGCGAAGGCGGGGACCATTTCATCCTGGCTGAACCAGCCCAGCTCACCGCCGTTGGCGGCGCCGGGGTCGATGCTGTCCTTCTTCGCCAGGGTGGCGAAGTCAGCGCCCTTGTTCAGCTGGTCGATGATCGCCTGCGCCTCGGCCTGGGTTTTCACCAGGATGTGGCGGGCGTCGATCTGTTCGGGGCCGGGCTTGCCGGCATAGTCCTTGTTGTAGGCGGCCTGCACGGCGGCGGGCGACACGGAAGCGGCGATGTGCTGCTGCACATAGGCGTTTTCCAGCTTCACATCGGCGGCGGCGGCCATCGCGGCGGCAACGGCGGGGTCTTTCTCCAGACCTTCCTTTTTGGCGGCAATGAGCAGGGCCTTGCGGTCAATCTCCTGGCTCACCAGGATCGGGAACAGCTGGTTGGGCGGCATCTGCTGCATCTGCGGCGGAATGTCCTGCGCGTCGGCCTGAATATCGCTGAAATGGATCTTCATCCCGTTGACCGCGGCAACCACCGGGTCAGCCTGCGGCGCGGGGGCGGCAGCGGCGGGTTTCGCCGGGGTGGACTGGGCAAATGCGGCCGGAGCGGCGAGACCCGCCATCAGAGCCAGGGCCGAAATCTTGAGAGTGAAACGCATGGAGCAAAATACCTTCCAGTTTTGCGCACCTATGAGCCAACTGCCGAAATCCGGCAAGGCGGGGAAGCTGGCTTGTTGCCGGGCGCTGGGCGATTTTGTATGCCCGCGGCATGATCATCCGCCCCCGCTCCACCGCTTTTGGCCTGTGGTTCATCCTGCGCGGCTCCATCGTTCCTGATATCGCCCCCAGGCTGGTGGCCGTGCTGGCTATTTCCATCGCGGCCATATGGCTGCACCATGTTGCACCCGGGTATTTCCGCGATCTAGACCCCGCGCCGTTCACCCTGCTGGGGCTGGCGCTGTCGATCTTTCTCGGCTTCCGCAACAACATCTGTTACGAGCGCTGGTGGGAAGGCCGCAAACAATGGGGCGAGCTGGTGGCCGTGAGCCGCAGCCTGCTGCGCGAGGCCGTGACCCTGCTGCCAGCCGACACGCACCGGCGCGTGGTGCACCGCGCCGTGGCCTTCGCCCATGCCCTGCGCAACCAGCTGCGCGATATGCCCGAGGATAGCGCGCGGGCATGGCTGACGCCCGCGGAATGGGAGGCGCTGCCCCCCGGACGCAGCCGGGCGGCGGCGATTTTGCGGGCGCAGGCGGCGGAGCTGAACGAGGTGCGCCGCCTGGGGGCGCTTGGGGACATGCTGTACCGCGAATTTGCGGACCAGCTGGCGGCGATGAGCGCCGTGCAGGCCGCCTGCGAGCGCCTGCGCACAACCCCGCCGCCTTTTGCCTACTCGCTGCTGCTGCACCGCACCGCTTGGCTGTTCTGCCTGCTGCTGCCCTTTGGCATGGTGGACAATCTGGGCCTGGCCACGCCGTTCCTCACCATGATCCTGGCCTATGCCTTCTTTGGGCTGGACGCGCTGGGCGAGCAGCTCGAGGAGCCGTTTTCCCTCTCGCCGAACGGCCTGCCGCTGGACGCGCTGGTGCGCAATATCGAAATCGCGGCGGGGGAGGCGCTGGGCGATGCCACCCTGCCCGCACCCCTGCGCCCGGAGAAATTCCTGCTTTTGTAAAATTTATACAAAGTTTTCACCGCCGCCCCGGCGCGAAAAACAGGCCGCGAATTGACCCTGCCCCCCCCCGCGACTATGTGAACGGCGCAGAACCCTCTTTAGATATGCGGAATCCGCCCAGAAATGTTTGCCAGTCTTGCCCGCGCCGTCTTCGGTACCAGTAACGACCGTGCCTTGAAGGGGTACCGGCGCCGCGTCGCCGCGATCGCCGCTTTCGAGCCGGCGCTGAGCGCGCTCAGCGATGAAGCGCTGCGCGCGAAAACGGTGGAATTCCGAGCGCGGCTGGAAAAGGGCGAGAGCCTGGACGAGCTGCTGGAGGAAGCCTTCGCGGTGGTGCGCGAAGGCGCCAGGCGCGTGCTGGGGCTGCGCCATTTCGACGTGCAGATGATCGGCGGCATGGTTCTGCATTCCGGCAGGATCGCGGAGATGAAAACCGGCGAAGGCAAGACCCTGGTCGCCACGCTGGCCGTGTATCTCAACGCCCTGCCCGGGCTTGGGGTGCATGTTGTCACCGTGAACGACTATCTGGCCAAGCGCGACGCCGAGTGGATGGGCCAGCTCTACCGGTTTCTCGGGCTGACCACGGGGATCATCATCCCCGGGCTCGACGATGCCCAGCGCCGCGAGGCTTACGCCGCCGACATCACCTACGGCACCAATAACGAGCTCGGCTTTGACTATCTGCGCGACAACATGAAGTACCGGCTGGAGGACATGACGCAGCGGCCGTTCAACTTCGCCATCGTCGACGAGGTGGACTCCATCCTGATCGACGAGGCGCGCACGCCGCTCATCATCTCCGGCCCCTCCGACGAGCCGACCGAGCTCTACAGCAAGGTGGACGCCGTGGTGCAGGCGTTTTTGCAGCGCGGCCGCAAGGAGGATGGCACCCACGAATTCTACGAGAAGGACGAGAAAGCCCGCACCGTGGTGATGACCGACCACGGCTCGGAGATCGTGGAGGACATGCTGCGCGAGGCCGGGCTGCTGACCGAGGGCAATCTCTACGATATCTTCAACATCTCGCTGGTTCACCATGTGCAGCAAAGCCTGCGCGCGCGCGTGCTCTTCACCCGCGATGTGGATTACATCGTGCGCGACGGCAAGGTGATGATCATCGACGAGTTCACCGGGCGCATGCTGGAAGGCCGCCGCTATTCCGACGGGCTGCACCAGGCGCTGGAAGCCAAGGAAGGCGTGACCGTGGAGCGCGAGAACCAGACTCTCGCCTCCATCACCTTCCAGAACTACTTCCGCCTCTACCCCAAGCTGGCCGGGATGACCGGCACGGCGATGACCGAGGCCGACGAGTTCGAGCAGATATACAAGCTCCAGGTCGTGGAGATCCCGACCAATGTGCCGGTCAGCCGGACTGACCATGACGACGAGATCTACCGCACGGCGCCGGAAAAATACGAAGCCGTGGCCAAGCTGATTACCGAATGCCGCGAGCGCGGGCAGCCCGTGCTCGTGGGCACCACCAGCATCGAGAAATCCGAGATCATCTCCGAGCTGCTGAACCGCAAAAACATCAGACACAGCGTGCTCAACGCGCGTTTCCACGAGCAGGAAGCCAAGATCGTGGCGCAGGCCGGGGCGCCGGGCGCCATCACCATCGCCACCAACATGGCGGGCCGCGGCACGGATATCAAACTCGGCGGCAATTACGAGATGCGCGTGGCGCTGGAGCCCGAGACACCGCCGGAGGTGATCCGCGCGGAGATCGAGATCAACCACGCCAAGGTGAAAGAGGCGGGGGGGCTGTTTGTCATCGGCACCGAACGCCATGAGAGCCGGCGCATCGACAACCAGCTGCGCGGGCGCTCCGGCCGCCAGGGCGACCCCGGCGGCTCGCGCTTCTTCCTCTCGCTGGAAGACGATTTGATGCGCATCTTCGGCTCCGAGCGCATGGGCGGGATGCTGCAGAAGCTCGGCCTGCGCGACGGCGAGGCGATCATCCACCCGTGGATCAACAAGGCGCTGGAGAAGGCGCAGAAAAAGGTTGAGACACGCAACTTCGACATGCGCAAGAACGTGCTGAAGTACGACGACGTGATGAACGACCAGCGCAAAGAGGTTTATGCCCAGCGCCGCGAGTTCATGAGTGCTGAGAATGTCTCGGCCGTGGTGGCGGAAATGCGCGATGACGTGATCAACACGCTGGTGGCGCTGCGCATCCCCGAGCGCGCCTTCGCCGAGCAGTGGCAGAGCGCGGAGCTGGCGGAGGATGTGGCCCGCGTACTGGGGCTGAACCTGCCGATCGTGGACTGGGCGGCGGAAGAAGGGATCGACGAGAACCATCTGCGCGAGCGCATCATCGCGGCCGCGCAGGCGCAGGCGGATGACAAGGCGCAGCGTTTCGGCGCCGAGCTGACCAACTATATCGAGAAATCAATCCTGCTGCAGACGCTTGACCATGTGTGGAAGGAGCACCTGCTGGCGCTGGATTATCTGCGCCAGGGGATCGGCCTGCGCTCCTACGGCCAGCGCGACCCGCTGAACGAATACAAGCGCGAGGCTTTCAAACTCTTCAACGCCATGCTGGATGAGTTGAAGGAGCGCGTGACCCAGATGGTGGCCCATGTGAGCATCGCCGAGGCGCCGCCGGCGCCGCCGCCGCCGGTGACAATGGAGAACCACCCGCTGCCCGGCGGGATGACCGGCGAGCTGGCCCTGGCCGAGCCGGTGGTGCAGGCCCAGGCGCCCTACCGCGAGGACGAGGTGGACCCCGCCCGCCCGGAAACCTGGGGCGCGACGCCGCGCAACGCCGCCTGCCCCTGCGGCTCGGGAAAGAAGTATAAATACTGCCACGGAAAGATTTAGCGCGCGATAAATTTGGATTGACGCAAGAGCGCCCCACGAAGGCGCTCTCACTCTTTGATAAGAGGTTGGTTCACGCTTCCGGCCCGCTCGGTTGAGCGAACCTCAAACGATCGCACTGGCTATTTTTTAAGAGGGCGATTCACGCTTTCGGCCCGCCCGGTTGAGCGGACCTCAAACGATCGCGCTCTGGCCCAGCGCTATTCGGCCGCCAGCGCCTGCCCGGGGTCCACCATTTCCACGGCCTTCGAGAAATCCACCGAAAGCAAGCGAGAAATGCCGCGCTCCTGCATGGTCACGCCGTAAAGGCGGTCCATCCGCGCCATGGTGAGATGGTGATGCGTGACTACCAGAAAGCGGGTGCCGGTTTCGCGCACCATGTCTTCCAGCAGGGTGCAGAAACGCTCGACATTGGCATCGTCCAGCGGGGCGTCCACCTCGTCGAGCACCGAGATCGGCGCCGGGTTGCATTTGAACACGGCGAAGATGAGCGAAAGCGCGGTGAGCGCCTGCTCGCCGCCCGAGAGCAGAGAGAGCGTGCTGAGTTTTTTGCCCGGCGGCTGGGCATAGATTTCCAGCCCGGCTTCCAGCGGGTCATCCGAGCCGACCAGCGCGAGATGCGCCTTGCCGCCGCCGAACATGCGCGAGAACAAGAGCTGGAAATGGCGATCGACCTCGTTGAACACGGCCGAAAGCCGCTCGCGGCCCTCGCGGTTGAGGTGGCCGATGGAGCCGCGCAGCTTGGCGATGGCGGTGGTGATCTCGGCGCGTTCGCGCTCGATGGTGACGATGGCCTCCTCCGCCTCGGTGACCTCGATCTCCGCGCGCAGGTTCACCGGGCCGACCTCCTCGCGCTCACGCGTCAGACGCTCCCAGCGGCGGCGGGCTTTCTCCTCGGCCTCGGCGGTGAGTTCAGCCGGTGGCTCTGGCAGGGCCGGGTTGGCGCCCAGGCGCTCCAATATGCGCTCGGCCACGGTGCCCCAGGCATGGTTGGCGGCGGTGATGTTGCCTTCCTCGCGGGCGCGGGACTCACGCGCGGCGCTGAGCGCGCTCTCGGCGGCACGGGCGGCGCGGGCGGCGGAATCAGCCTCGTGCTGGGCGCTGCGCAGTGCCTCGGCCGTGCGGCTGTGGGCGGCTTCGGCGGCGGCCTGGCTCTCCAACGCCTCGCGCCTTGCGGCAGCGGCCTGTTGCGGGGCGGCTTCCAGCATCACGATCGCGGCGGCGGCTTCGTCATGCCGGGCGGCAAGGTCGGTCAGCCGGTCGGCGGCATCAATCGCGCGTTCATTCCACCCTGCCATCTCGTTGTTCAGGGATTCCAGCCGGCGGGTGCGGGCGGCATCAGCGGCGCGCAGGGTCTCGAAATTCTGCCGGGCGGCGGATTCGGCCTGGCGGGCCTTGGTGAGCGCGGCGCGGGCGGTCTCCACGGCGGCGCGGGCGGCGTTTACATCGGGCAGTTGCGCGGCGCTGGCCTTCACCTGGGCCAGAGCGGTATCGGCCTCGGCGGCTTCATGCGCCAGCTGGTCGCGGGTGATGCGCGCGCCGGATTCACGCGCCGCGGCGCGCTCAGCCTCGGCGGCGAGGCGAATGGCCTCGGAACGCGCACGGTCAAAACGTTGTTCGGCGGTGCGCCGGGCCTCGCGCGCGGCGGTCTCGGCGGCGCGGCGGGCATCGCGCACGGTGGTTTCGGCGGCGCGGGCGGCGCGCTCGGCGGCTTCGGCGGCCATACGCGCCTCGCGGGCCTGGGCGGCGGCATCACGCGTGGCGGCGCGCTCGCGCTCCAGCTCGGCCAGGCGGTTGCGCTGCTTCAGCCGCACGGCGGCTTCCGAGGCGGCGCCCGCGCGCACGGTATAACCATCCCAGCGCCACACCGCCCCCTCACGCGAGACCAGTATCTGCCCGGCGGTGAGGTTGCCCTGATGCAGATTGCCGTCCGCTCCCTCGGGCAGCAGCAGGATATGCGAGAGCGCGCGGGTGAGCGCTGCCGGCCCCTGCACCAGATTGGCGAAGGTTTTCAGCGGCACCACGGAGAGTTCCAGCGGCGGAAGCTTACGCCAGTGGCGGGCGGCGTGTTCATCGGCGCTGGCGGACAGCTCCTCGCGCAGCGCGGCGCCCAAGGCGGCTTCCAGCCCTGGGGGGACGGTGATCTGGTCGAGAATCGGCGCCGAATCGCGGCCGAATTTCTGCGCCAGAAGGGCGGTCAGCGCGTCAAACTCGGTGGTGATTTTATGCGCGGCCGACTCCGCGGCGGCGGCCTCCGTGCGGGCCGCGGCCAGGGCGCTCTCGGCGGCGGTGCGCGCGGCGGCGGCCTCGGCTTCGGCCTGCGCGCGGGCGGATTCGGCGGCGGTCACCGCCTCGCGCGCGGCCAGCAGAGCGGCCTCGGCGGCTGTGCGCTCGGCCTCGGCGGCGGCGAGGCGCTCAGGCGGGACCACGCTGGCGGCGATTTTATTGTATTCGCTCAGCGCCTCCGCGGCACGGGTGGCGGCGCGGCGGGCGCGCTGATCCGCCTCGGCCAGGGCGCGGCGCGCGGCCTCGCCCTCGGCGGCAATGCGGGCAGCTTCCTCGGTGGCGCGGGTCGCGGCGGCCTCGGCGGCGCGCATCGCTTCCAGCGCGGCATCCTCGGCGCGGCCGGCCGCCTCCAGCGCGGCGGGGGCGCAGACCACCTCGGCCAGCAGGCGGGTTTGTTCCTCCTCCAGCCGGGTGCGCGCGGCCTGGGCATCAGCCACCAGCCTTGTGGCATGGGCATGGTCGCGGGTCAGCGCGTCCAGCCGGGTGCGGGCCTCGCCCAGCGCGGCCCGGGCGCGGTTTTCCACCTCGGAGGATTGTTCAGCCGCGATGCGCGCACGCTCCAGGCTGGTGCGCGACTCGGCCTCGGCCGTGCGCAGTTCCGGCAGCGCGGCCTCGGCGCCGGTGGCGTTGGCGGCGGCCTGCCCGGCGGCGGCGGCGGCCTCGCTCACCCGTGTTTCGGCCAGGGCGAAGGCTTCGCGCGCGGCATCACGCGCCAGCACGGCCATGGCGCGCTGGATGGCCAGCAGTTCGGCCTCCGCGGCGCGGATATTGCCCGAGAGATTGCGGTAGCGCGTGGCCTGGCGGGCCTGTTTGCGCAGCTCGGTCAGCCTTGCCTCGATCTGGGCTTTTAAATCATCGGCACGGGAGAGATTCTGCTCAGCGGCCTTGAGTTTCAGCTCCGCCTCATGGCGGCGGGCGTGCAGCCCGGTGATGCCGGCGGCTTCCTCCAGCAGGGCGCGGCGTTCATCCGGCCGGGCGTTGACCAGCGCGCCGACGCGCCCCTGGCTGACCATGGCCGAGGCGCGGGCGCCGGAGGCGAGGTCCGCGAACAATGTCTGCACGTCGCGGGCGCGGGCTTCCTTGCCGTTGACACGGTAGGAGCTGCCCGCGCCGCGCTCGATCTTGCGCGAAATCTCCAAATCGGCCGACTCGTGGAAGGGCGGCGGCGCCAGCCCTGCGGTTTCCTCCAGCGTGAGGGTGACCTCGGCCAGATTGCGCGAGGCGCGCCCGGCGGTGCCTGCGAAGATCACGTCTTCCATCTCGGTGCCGCGCATGTTGCGGGCGTTGGCCTCGCCCATGGCCCAGCGCAGCGCCTCGATGACGTTGGATTTGCCGCAGCCGTTCGGGCCGATCACGCCGGTCAGCCCCGGCAGAATTTCCACCGTGGTGGCATCCGCGAAGCTTTTGAAACCGGCAATGCGCAGGCGGGCGAAACGGGCTGGCACAGGGGCTCCTGTTACCCGGCGGCTTTTGCCACGGCGGCGGCAAAATCATCATACGGCATCGCGCCGGGGTACATTCTGCCGTTGATGATGAAGGTGGGGGTGGCTTCGATATGGTCCAGCGCCTCGGCCTGCTGCTGGCCCTTCAGGATGAAGGCCCTCAGCTTATCGTCAGCCAGGGCGGCATCGAAGGTTGTCTGGTCCATCCCGGCCAGGGCCGCGTATTTGAACAGGGAGGTGCGATAATTCTCGTTGGGCTGGAAGGCCCAATCGTTCTGGGCGGCAAACAGCGCCTCGATGAAGGGGTAGTATTCGTCCGGCGGGAGGTAGCGCGCCACCTGGGCGGCCATCAGCGCCACCTGGTCGAGCGGGAAATCATGATAGATGATTTGCAGCTTGCCGGTATCAACCAGCTTGGGCTTGACCTGCGGCATGGTGACGGTGGCGAATTCCGCGCAATGGGTGCAGGTGAGCGAGAAATATTCATACGCCGTGACGGGGGCGTTGGGCGAGCCGATGGAGCGCTGGCCGAACGGTGAATTGGGGCCGGCATTGGCCGGAACCGGGGCGCTGGCGGGCACAACCGCCGGGGCGGCGGCGGGTGGGGTGCTGGCGGCGGCCTGGGCGATGGGCTGGTTGCGCCCGCGCAGGTAGAGCGCCGCGCCGCCGGACACTGCGGCGGTAGCACCCACTAGGGATAGTATATTACGGCGTGTTGCAAGCATTTTTACCTCTATATGTAGTGTAAGCAAATTCAGGCGGATGAGTCGAATCGTAATTTCAGCCGCGGCTTTTAATCCCCTGGTAGAGTTTGGCCAGCGCCTCGCCCAGCGGGCCTTCGGGCAGGTCAGGCGGCGGGGGGATGGGTGCGCGCGGCATGGCCCGGGAGGCGGGCGCGCTCACGCCCGGCGCCTGCTGCACGAATCGCAGGCGCTCAACCATGCTCTGCCCCAGGGACAGGTTGAGCCGGGAGATGATCTGGGCGGCGCGCATCTGCAGTTCCATCGCGGTGGGGCCGGTGCAGGCCAGAGTGAGCGTGCCGGCGGCGAATTTGAGCGGTGCGGCGCGCGCGGCCAGCTCCGGCCCGGCCAGCTGGGGCCAGTCCGCCAGCAGCGCGGCGGCGGCGGGGGCGCGGCGGCGGAAGGCCGGGCGCAGCACGGGCGCCAGCAGGCCCGCGATGCCGCGCGGGGCATAGTTGCGCGGCCGCTCTGCAACCGGCACATCCTGGTTCTGTGAAACCCGTTTCCTGCGCTCCGCCACCGGCCAAAAAACTCCTCTCGTGGTATGCCGCCCACCGGCGGCATCTGCCTTGGCGCGCCGCCCCCGGCATGCCCGCCGCGCCCTACCATGTGTGGCTCTCGGAGATCATGCTGCAACAGACCGTGGTGGCCACCGTGACGCCCTATTACGCGAAATTTTTGGCCGCGTATCCTACAGTTGAGTCATTAAGCGCGGCGCCGGTGGAAAGCGTGCTCGGGATGTGGGCGGGGCTTGGTTATTATGCCCGCGCGCGCAACCTGCATGCCTGCGCGCAGGCGGTGGCGGGGCTGGGGGCGTTTCCGCGCAGCATAGAAGGCTTGCGCGCGCTGCCCGGAATCGGCCCGTATACGGCCAATGCCATCGGGGCGATTGCCTTTGGCCTGCCGGTGCTGCCGGTGGATGGCAATATCGAGCGAGTCGCGGCGCGGATTTTCGCCATCGGCACCGCGCTGCCCGGCGGCAAGAAGGAAATCGCCGCGGCGGCCGGGGGGTTCATGGAAGATAAAGCCGCGCGGGCGGCGCCGGGAGATTTCGCGCAAGCGCTGTTCGACCTTGGCGCCACCATCTGCACGCCGCAAAACCCCGATTGCGGGCGCTGCCCCTGGGCGCGCCATTGCGCGGCGCGCGCACAGGGCATCGCCGCCGCCCTGCCGGTGCGCGCCCCCAAGCCAGCGCGCCCGCACCGCACCGGCACCGCCTATGTGCTGCTGGATGCCGCAGGCGACGTGCTGCTGCTGCGCCGCCCGCCGCGCGGGCTGCTGGGCGGCATGCTGGTGCTGCCCGAAGCGCCGCCTGTTGCCGCGCGCTGGCGCGATGCCGGAGCGGTTGAGCATGTGTTCACGCATTTTTCGCTGACGCTGAGCGTGCTGGCGGCGCGGCGCAAAACCCTGCCTGGCGGCGTGCTGCGCGCCCCCGCCGCCACCGCGCCGCTGCCCAGTGTGATGCGAAAGGCGCTTGACGCTGGCCGCCTGGCGCTGGACGATGCGCCATGATTGCAAATCCGCATGACGGGCTGATGGCCATTGATACCCATGTCGACATTCCCTGGCCGGACGGCCCCAGCCCGTTTGAGGACGGGCCGCGCTGCGTCGACCTGCCGAAGCTGAAGGCCGGGGGGATCGCGGGGGTTTGTTTTGTCGCCTATGTGCCGCAAGGCCCGCGCGATGCCTCCGGGCATCTCGCCGCCCACGCCCGCGCTTGCGCGATGCTGGACGAGATCGCCGCGATGGCCCCGGCGAACGGGCACGGCGGCGTACTGGCGCCCACGGCCGATAAAATCGAAGCCGCCTTCGCCGCCGGGCGCACCGCGATCATCCCGGCGATCGAGAATGGCTACGCGATCGGCAAGGACATCGGCACGCTCGACGATTTTGCCGCGCGCGGGGTGCGCTACATCACCCTCACCCACAACGGCCATAACGAAATCGCCGATGCCGCGATCCCCCTGCCCCGGCTGGGCGATGCACAGGCCGAGCACGGCGGCCTCTCCGCCTTTGGCCGCGAGGTGGTCGCGCGCATGAACGCGCTTGGCATGCTCATCGATGTTTCGCACGCCGCCAAAACCAGCATGATGCAGGCGGCGCAGCTCTCACGCGTGCCGGTGCTGGCCACCCATTCATGCATGCGCGCGCTGTGCGACCACCCGCGCAACCTGGATGACGAGCAGCTCGACATGCTGAAGGCCACCGGCGGGCTGGTGCAGATCACCATGGTCTCCAATTTCCTGCGCCCCAAGGCGCGCGCGGCGGAGCTGAGCGTCGCCGACATCGTTGACCATATAGATTACGCGGTGCGGCGCATCGGGGTTGAACATGTCGGCATCGGCACGGATTTTGACGGCGGCGGCGGCGTGAGCGATTTCATGAACGCATCGCAGGCACCCAACCTCACCGCGGAGATGTTCCAGCGCGGCTATGAAAAGGCGGATGTGGCGAAAATCTGGGGCGGCAATTTTTTGCGCCTGTTGCGCCAGGCGGAAGCGGCGCGGGATTAGAGTCTTTTTTCCGAGGGCGATTCACGCTTTCGGCTCACTCGGTTGAGCGAACCTCAAACGATCGCACTCTGGCCATTTTTCCGAGGGCGATTCACGCTTTCGGCTCACTCGGTTGAGCGAACCTCAAACGATCGCACTCTGGCCCCCGCGCGGTTGCGGCGCGGCGGCGATGAGCTGGGCCGTGTAGGCATGGCGGGGGGCGGCGATGAGGGTTTTCGTGTCGTTCATCTCGACGATGCGCCCTTCATGCATCACGGCGATGCGCCCGGCCATGTAACTCACGACCGCGAAATCATGGCTGATGAGAATGTAGGAAAGCGCCTGCGCGGCTGCGAGGTCTTTCAAAAGATTGAGGAGCATGGCCTGGGTTGAGACATCCAGGCTGGAGGTTGGCTCGTCGAGCACGATGATGTCAGGCGAGGCGGCCAGCGCGCGGGCGATGGCGGCGCGCTGCGCCTGCCCGCCGGAGAGCGAGCCGGGATAAAGCCCGGCCAGCTGCGCATTGAGGGTAAGCGATGCTCGATGGCCCTTCTTCCCCATTTATTCGGGATGTGATTTCCGGTTTTGAGGCGAGAGAAGGCTTTGAGACGGAATTATGGACGACATTAAAGACGGCGCTAAGGGTGTTTATCGAC
>JAJZCG010000063.1 GCA_021846225.1 Pseudomonadota bacterium
AGGCGTCAACTTCCGTGGCATTCACGCCTGGCAGTGCAATCACCGCCAGCAACGCGCCCACCGGGTAAATTTCGCCCACCTTGCCGAGCAGGCGCGCCACGACACCATCGTCCGCGCACTCAAGCGTGTTGACGATTTTGGCGGTCTCGATATCAGCAAGCTCAACGCCCTTGTCCACGGCAGCGCCTTCGGCCACATGCCATGCGGCAAGCTGGCCCTCGGTCATTTCCAGTCCCCATTTGGGCATGGTCACGGCAAATATTTGCGGCATATCTTCCCCCTCCTAGCGGCTGGCCATGGTGGCGCGCGCGGCCTGGACGATTTTTTCCGGCGACGGAATATAAAGACTCTCAAGATCGGTGGCGAAGGGTACCGGCGTATGCGGCGCGGTGACCTGGCGCACCGGCGCCTTGAGATAACCAAAGGCGCGCTCTGCAACCATCGCGGCAACATCGGCGGCAAGCGAGCAGCGCGGCGGTGATTCATCAACCACCACCAGCCGCCCCGTGGCGCGCACGCTCTCCAGGATCATATCCTCATCCAGCGGCGAGGTCGTGCGCGGATCGATCACATCGCAATGGATGCCCTCTGCCGCCAATTCGTCCGCTGCCGCGCGCGCGAAGTTCACCATGCGCGCAAAGGCGACAATGGTTACATCATCACCCGCGCGCACCAGCGACGCCTCACCGAAGGGCAACGCATAGGGCTCATCAGGAACCTCACAGGATTCGCCGTAAAGCATCTTATGCTCAAGGAAGATCACCGGATCATCGTCGCGGATCGCGGCGATCATCAGCCCCTTGGCATCATAGGCATTCGAGGGGATCACCACCTTGAGTCCGGGAATCGCCGTGAAGAGGGGATAGAGCGTTTGGGAATGTTGCGCGGCCGCGCCCATACCGGCCCCCATGGTCATGCGGATGACCAGCGGCGCCTTCGCGTTAGGCCCGAACATGTAACGGAATTTCGCGGCCTGATTCAGGATCTGATCGAAACAGACGCCAACGAAATCCGCGAACATGATCTCCGCGACAGGACGCAAGCCCGCCAGCGCCGCGCCATTCGCCGCGCCGATGATGGCGGCCTCTGAAATCGGCGTATCGATCACCCGCGCTTCGCCGAAACGCGGCAACAGCCCCTTGGTGAGACCAAACACACCACCCGCCGCCTCGCGCTGGCCCGACGTTCCGCCCGCCCCGCCGGAGACATCCTCACCCAGCACGATCACCCGTGGATCACGCGCCATTTCCTGGTGCAGGGCCTCGTTGATAGCCTCTCGCATTGTTTTGACCGGCATTGACGATCTCCTCAGTAGCTGGCGTAAACGTTGGTCAGCAGCTCGGCCGGGGCATGCCCGCGCCCCGCCTTCGCCGCGCTCACCGAATGCTCGACCAGCGCCCTGATTTGCGTCTCGATTTCGTCCAGATCATCCACCGCCAGAAGCCCGGCCTGCGTCACGCGGGCGCGGAAATTTTGCAGGCAATCGTTTTCGGCGCGCAGCCGCTCCACCTCGCCCGGCGCGCGGTAGAGCATCGGGTCGCCCTCAAAATGCCCGTAATAACGTGTGGTTTGCGCATAAACAGCCGTGGGCCCGCCGCCATTGCGCGAGACTTCCAGCGCCTGGCGCACCGCGTCATGCACCGAGAAAAAGTCAAACCCATCAGCCTCGAACACGGGAATTCCAAAACCACGTATCCGCTGCACCGGATCTTTCGCGCCGGTTGAATAACTGCCGCCGGTATGTTCCGAATACCCATTCATTTCAAACACAAATACTTTTGGCACCTGGAGTACAACCGCGAGGTTCATCGCCTCGAACACCGTGCCCTGGTTGGCCGCGCCATCGCCGGTGAAAGAGGCGGCCACGGAACCATCGCCGCGCATCTTGCAGGCTATCGCCGCGCCAACTGCAATCGGCTGCCCGCCGCCGACGATGCCATTGGCGCCCATCATGCCCTTGGTCACGTCCGCAATATGCATCGAGCCGCCCTTGCCGTTGCAAAGTCCCTCGGCGCGGCCATAAATCTCCAGCATCATGGCCGGAATGTCGCAGCCCTTGGCAATGCAGTGGCCATGGCCGCGATGGGTGCTGATGATGTAATCGCGCTCGGTCAGTTGTTCGCACAAACCCACGGCGACCGCTTCCTGCCCGGCGTAGAGATGCAGAAATCCCGGAATTTCACCTTTGGGATTTTCGATGTGCAGACGCTCCTCGAACTCCCGGATCTTCACCATGCTGCGAAAAGCCCGGAGCAATTGTTCGCGGCTCAGTTGCATGTGCATCCCGCCCCGCCGGCCACAACCGGCTGCTCAATTCTAGCTGTCATTCTGTTCGCTCCCTCACACGCGCCCGCATATTTGTTTTGGCGCAGGCTGCACTGTATCGTTATCTCCCGTTTTAATATACAAAAATACAGTTGTACATATATAAAAACGGCCAGTCTTTGTATGGCCGTAAAAAATCTGTGTGCTGACGGCCCAAATACCCCCGGCGGAACGGCATGCAGCCGCGCCCGGCGCGCAACGGGCCGGAGCACAAGGTTTATCGCTACAATAAGGGGGGTGGTGGATTTATCCGTGCCGCGGGCAGGGGCTTACCCCTACAAACCTATCGCCCCGGCGCGCTGAAAGCCTCAGGCCGCGGGTTTTGGCATGCGCACGGGCGACGGCCGCGTGGCGGCGACAGGCGAGGGTTCGGAGTGCAGCAGATACTCGGCCAGCACATCGCCATGGATGGTGGCGTGCTGGCGCAGCAACTCGTAGGCGAGATCACCGTCCTGGCGCTCAAATGCGCCTATCAGCGTGCAATGGTCGTGGTAATCCTGCTCGGCTTTTCCAGGATAGAACAGATGCGTGCGAAAATATCCAAGCAGGCGCAGGCCGTAATTATGCGTTGTATCAAACATATAATTATTGCGGGCGAGGCGCATGATAAAGACGTGAAAATCAGTGTTCATATCGGCATAGGCGTGAATATCGCCCTTGCCGAGCAGCGATTCCATCATTTTATGTATGGCGCGCAATTCGCGCAGATTATCGGGCGTCATGCGCCGCGCCGCGTATTTTCCGCAAATGCCTGAAAGTTCAGCCGTAAACTCGAACATCTGCACCATCTCGCGCAGCCCGAGGCTGGGCACGAAAGCGCCCTGGCGCGGCCGTTTTTCCAACAGCCCATCCTGCACCATCTGCAACACCGCCTCGCGCACCGGGGTGCGCGAAACTTCAAGCCGGGTGGCCACGCTATCCTCGTCAACCCGCGATCCCGGCGGCAGCTTGCCGCTGGCCATCTCGTTCTCAAGTATTTCACGGACGCGCTGGGCTTGGGTCTTGCGGCTCACGGCTGATTGTCACTCCTGGGTTGGTCACGCGGTTCACAATCTGGCTACACCCCGCGCCCCCGCTTGTCATCGGTTTATTTCACACCCCCAAAAAAATACATATAACCCCGGGTTTTTGCGGGGTTATATATAACCAGCGATATATTTAATTCTTCAACCAAGGTACTTGTCCAGCGTCCGGGCAAAATGGCGCACGCGGCTTTCCTGGTAATCCCCCAGCTCCAATTTGCCGTTCTTGGATGCCTTCATGCCTTCCTGCACGAAGGGCAGGTTGAACATATCCTGGTCGAAAATAAAGCCAAGCCGGCCAAGCTCGGGCGCATCGGCCCAGGCTTCATGCTCGTCCAGCAAGTGCATGGGCACGGCGCGCGCGGGTTTCTGCCCGGCCGGCGCGCGGCTGAGAATCCGCACCTCCATCAGGCAACGCTCGTGGTCCGGCCAGGGGCGCCAGCGATATACGATGTTGAGCGAACGCCCGCCCCAGGGCGAGAAATTGGGGAATACATTGTAGGTGAAGAGATCAACCATCTCCGTGTCGGAGACGCCGGAGAGATCATACCCCAGCGCCGTTCCGTAATGCTGGCGATTATATTCCGCCATGGCCTGGCGCGCGGTTTGGCCAGGCTTTACGATCACGCGCTCGTAGCCTGGCATCTTATCAAGCCCGGTGCGCTCGGCGGCGATGTCGGCAATCTGCTGCTCGGTGAGCGTGCCCGCGGGAATATGCGGCGAATTGGTGATATAGGGCGTCAACGCGACATTCACGTTGTCGCCATAGATGTTATATTTGGTGTTGGCGTCGCCTAGATAATCCATCAGCTGCGGGTGCGTCTCGATGGTGTGCCACGCCTCCATGAAGGCTTCCGCCGTGGTCTTCCAGTTCGCGTCAACAACCTTGGCAACCCAGATGGAGGTCCAGCACTGCTCCAGATGCCAGTCCTTGAAATGCGCGGGCAGCGGCGCGAGATACGCCTCGATGTCCGGCCCCTCCTTGGCCTCGCGGATGAAAATAAACCCCTGCCAGCGCGCCACCGTGGCCTCGGGCAGCTGCATTTTTTCATCCGTCAGGTGCGGAAAATCCCAGCGGCAGGGAATATCCTTCAGGCTGCCGTCAATCTCCCAGGTAAAGGCATGGAACGGGCATTTGAAATCCGCCGCGCAGCCGTCCTCGGTGCGCAACTTGCGGCCCCGGTGCAGGCATACATTATAAAACGCCCGCACGCTGCCATCCTGCTGGCGCGTCACCAGATAAGAGCGCCCAGCGTTCTCATAGACCACATAATCGCCGGGATCAGGCAGCTCTTCCTCGCGTGCGGCGAACTGCCACACCTGCGGCCACATCTTCTCGCACTCGGCGCGGAAAACATCAGGGCTGATATAACGCTCCACATCCAGCGGCCCGGAGCCGAGATAGACATAATCATCGCGTTTCAAGAACTCAGGCGCGCCGCGCGTGTCGCTGGCCATCAAATCATCCCAGGAAGTACCGGGGCAACGTGCCACTATGGGCGGCGGAGAAACGGTATCATCAGGCACGGGCGTTCCTTTCAATATTTTTATATGTCATTAGATTACACAACACAGATAGTTTTGTATACAATTTTTCAAAGCATCGGGCGAGATAATGCGCCCCCGGTTGCGCGAAATGCCGGATTCGAACTTCGTGAGCGCGTTCCAACTCTATTTACCCGTGTTGCGGGTCTCGCATCCGGCGTGCACCTGCGGCATGTTCGCCCTACCTTGGCCGAACACACCCCCAGCGGCCCCGGCATTTTTATTTGACGATTTACACGCAGTAAAATATAATACTAAAAGTCTTTTGTATACAAAAAACACGCCAACCACCGGCGCACAAAGGAAGGAACACCGTCCAAGATGAGCCTTATCCAAGCTTATGGGAACGCGGCGGAGGCGATGATCTCCTACGTTGACAACCACACCACCGACCTTGCCGATGACGTGATGCCCGTGCCGGTGAAAAACTACACCGATCCCGCGATTTTCGAGCAGGAGCTCGACCTCATCTTCAAGCGGCTGCCGCTGCTCGCCGCGCTCACCATCGAGATGCCCAAGCCCGGCGATTTCAAAACGATTACGATGGCGGGCAAGCCTGTTCTCCTCACCCGTGGGAAGGATGGCGTGGCGCGCGCGTTCCTGAATGTCTGCGCCCATCGCGGCAACAAGCTGGCCATGGAAAAATCCGGCAACTGCAACCGTTTCTCCTGCACTTATCATGCCTGGACCTATTCAAACGACGGGCGGCTGCTCGGCATCGCCGAGCGCGCCAAATTCGGCGAGGTTGATGCCAGCACCCTCAACCTTACCGCCCTGCCCTGCGAGGAAGCGGCCGGGCTCATCTTCGTGGTCCTCACCCCTGGGGTGGAGATGGACATGACCACCTTTCTGGGCGGCATGCTCGCCGATCTCGAAGGGCAGAAGTTCAAGGATTGGTATTACGTGGGCTCGAAAGAGATCCAGGGCGCCAACTGGAAGATCGCCTACGACGGCTATCTCGAGGGGTATCACTTCTCCGCCGCCCACCCCAAGACCATCGCGCCACGCTCCTACACCAACATCATGCATTTTGATGTTTTCGGCCCGCATATGCGCGTCGGCTACCCGACCTTCAGCATCGGCAAACTAAAGGATGTGCCGCGCGAGGAATGGGGCCAGCACGAAAACGACGGTTATGATTTCGTGCGCACGCTCTTCCCCAATGTCTCGATTTTCGTGGCGCCGGAGCTGACGCAGATCGCCCAGCTCCTGCCCGGCCCCACGGTGGGCGAGAATCGCACGGTGCTGCATTATCTCGCCAAAATCGCGCCCAAGAACGAGGAAGAGGAGGCGCGGCTACAGAGTTTCAGCCAGTTCATCTGCGATGTGGTGAACGAGGAAGACTACATGCTGGGCTTGAAGGTGCAGGAGGGCCTGGCCTCCGGCGCGCTCGAGCGCGTCGTGTTCGGGCGTAACGAGCGCGGCAACCAGGTGTTCCATAAATGGGTGGATTACTACCTCGGCAACGACCCCGCCGCGCCGCGCCCCAACCCTTAAGGCAGCGGCACCCGGCCGGGCGCGCCATCCGCGCATATTCAATCATGCAAGCAAAACAAAAAGGATGATCATAATGGGGAGACTTGACGGCAAGGTGGCGCTCATCACCGGCGCGGCCGGCGGCATCGGCGCCGCCACGGCGAAGCTCTTCGCCAGCCAGGGCGCACGGCTCGTTCTGGCGGACCTCGCCCCCCTCGCCGCCGCGCCCGATGTCCTCACGCTCCATCTTGATGTCACCGATGAAGCCGGCTGGAGCGCGGCGATGGAGCAGGCCATCGCGCGTTTCGGGCGGTTGGATGTGCTGGTGAACAACGCCGGGATCTTCAAAATGGCACCGCTGGAGGAAACCAGCGTCGCCATGTTCGAGCAGACCGTGCGCATCAACCAGCTCGGCGTGTTTTTAGGCATGCGCGCGGCCGCGCCGGTGATGAAGGCGCAAGGTGCTGGCAGCATCATCAACATCTCCTCGGTGGGCGGGCTACTCGGCTCACCCAACAACATCGCCTATTCCGGCACCAAATGGGCGGTGCGCGGCATGACCAAATGCGCCGCCACCGAGCTGGCGCCCTTCAGGGTGCGGGTCAATTCCATCCATCCCGGCGGTGTGGATACGCCAATGCTCACCGCCCAGATTCAGGGCGCGGCGCTGGCGGGCGTTGCCGCCGGCACGCCGCTCGGCCGCCTCGCCACGGCGGATGATGTGGCCGCCATGGCGCTGTTCCTCGCCTCGGATGACAGCAGCTACTCAACCGGCTCGGAATTTGTCTGCGACGGCGGTATGTCCATGGCCTGAACGGCCCAATATAAAACCAAAACGGGGGATGAATGACGATGCTGACTGGAAAAGTGGCGCTGGTGACCGGCGCCGGGGCGGGAATTGGCCGGGCCATCGCGGAGAGCTACGCGCGCGAAGGCGCCCGGCTGGTGATCTCGGATGTGAATGCGGCGCTGGGCGCGCAGACCGTGGCGGCAATCGAGGCTGCAGGCGGGCAGGCTGTGTTCATAAAGGCTGACGTCGCCGAAGCGGCGGGGCATGCGGCGCTGGCCGCCGCGGCGCTTCAGCATTTCGGCGCGCTGCACATCGCCTGCAACAATGCCGGCATCGCCGGTGGCGGGCGCGCGCTCACCGAGACCACCGATGAAGATTGGGGCCGCGTCATCGCGGTCAACCTCACCGGCGTGTTCCTCGGCATGCGGGCGCAGATCCCCGCCATCGCGGCCGCGGGCGGCGGGGCGATTGTCAACATCGCCAGCGTCCTCGGCAGCGTCGCCATTCCCAATTCCGCGCCTTATGTCGCCTCCAAGCATGGCTGCGTCGGGCTCACCCGCGCCGCGGCGCTGGAAGCCGCCGGGCAGAAGGTGCGCGTGAACGCCGTCGGGCCGGGTTTCATCGCCACCCCCATGGCCTCCAAGCTCGATCAGGCGAGCATTGACGCCATCGCCGCCAAGCACGCCCTGGGGCGCTGGGGCACGGCGCAGGAGATCGCCGAGGTGGCGCTGTGGCTCGCCTCCGATAAGGCAAGCTTCGTCACCGGCGCCTATTACACCGCCGACGGCGGCTACTCGGCGCAATAGCATGAGCACCCTCTTCGGCCTTTCCGGCAAAACGGTGCTGATAACCGGCGCCTCCTCGGGGCTTGGCGCGCATTTCGCCACCGTTCTGGCCAGGGCGGGGGCCAGCCTCATCCTCGCGGCGCGGCGCCAGAGCGCATTGGAGGAAACCGCCGAAGCCGCGCGCCGCCTTGGCGCCACGGTTACCGCCGTGCCGGTGGATGTCACCTCCTCGGCCTCGGTGGCCGCACTCGCCCCGGCCATCGCGCAGGTGGACGTGCTGATCAACAATGCCGGCATCGTGCGCAGCGCCCCCGCTCTGGCCCAGACCGAAGAGGACTGGGACACGGTGATCGACACCAACCTCAAAGGCATGTTTCTCCTCGCGCAGGCGGCGGCGCGGGCGATGAAGGCGCATGGGCGCGGCGGGGCCATCGTCAACATCGCCTCCATCCTGGGGCTGCGCCAGGCGGGCGGTGTGGCGCCCTATGCCATCTCCAAGGCAGGCGTGGTGCAGATGACCAAAACCCTCGCCCTGGAGCTGGCGCGCTACAACATCCGCGTGAACGCCCTGGCGCCGGGCTATCTGGACACAGCGCTCAACCGCGAATTCTGGGAAACCGAGACCGGCCAGGCGCTGATCAAGCGCATTCCCGCCCGCCGCCTCGGCCAGCCCGCGGAGCTTGACGGGCCGCTGCTGCTACTGGCTTCCGAGGCATCGGCCTATATGAGCGGCGCGGTGCTCGCCGTCGATGGCGGGCACCTCGTCAACACGTTGTAAGGAGTTAAGCGGATGTCCAACCCAGACCCCGAACTGGCCGCCCGGCTGACGCGCGATGTCGAGCGCTTCGTGCGCGAGGTGGTGATCCCCTATGAGAAAGACCCGCGCCGCAACCCGCACGGCCCGCTCGATCAACTGGTGATGGAGCTGCGCGAGAAAGCCCGCGCGGCCGGGGTGCTCACCCCGCACATCCGCCCCGGCGGCGCGCATCTCACCCAGCGTGAAACCGCCGCCATCCTCAAAAAATCCGGCCTCTCGCCGCTTGGTCCGCTGGCCTGCAACACCGCGGCGCCCGATGAAGGCAACATGTTCCTCATGGGCCGCGTGGCCAGCGCCGCGCAAAAGGCGGAATTCCTGCAACCCGTCGTCGAGGGGCGGGCGCGCTCAGCTTTTCTGATGACCGAACCAGCAGCCGAGGGCGGCGCCGGGTCCGACCCCTCGATGCTCAAAACCCACGCCGTGCGCGCGGGGGATGAATGGGTCATCAACGGCCGCAAGGCTTTCATCACCGGGTTTGACGGCGCGCACACCGGCATCGTGATGGCCCGCACGCGCGACGGCGAGCGCCCGGCCGCCACCATGTTCCTCGTCAGGCTGCCGCACCCGGCCATCCGCATCGAGCGCATTCTCGACACCATCGACAGCTCCATGCCCGGCGGCCATGCGGTGCTCAGCATCGAGAATCTGCGCGTCCCGGCGGCCAATGTATTGGGCGAGGTGGACGAAGGCTTCAAATACGCCCAGGTCCGCCTTTCGCCCGCGCGGCTTTCGCATTGCATGCGCTGGTGGGGCGCCGCCGCGCGCGCGCAGGAGATCGCCAGCCACTACGCCTGCACCCGCGCGGCCTTCGGCAAGAAACTCATCGAGCATGAGGGCGTGGGTTTCATGCTGGCGGAAAACCTCATCGCGCTGAAGCAGGCGGAGCTGATGATCGACTGGTGCGCCGATGTGCTCGATACCGGCGAATCCGGCACGGTGGAGAGCTCCATGACCAAGGTTGCGGTCTCGGAGCTGCTCTTTGCCGTGGCCGATCGCTGCGTCCAGGTGATGGGCGGCACCGGCGTCACCGGGGATACGATTGTCGAACAGGTATTCCGTGAAATCCGGGCCTTCCGGATTTATGACGGCCCGACGGAGGTGCATAAATGGTCTCTCGCGCGCAAAATCCGGCGCGACCACGCGAAGCAGCCATGAGCGGGACCGAAAACGAGGGCACCACCGGCGTCCGCCCCGGCTTCGGCTTCGACGAAGCCCGCCTGGCCGGGTGGATGGCCGCGCATGTCGAGGGATTTGCCGGGCCGCTCAGCGTGCGCCAGTTCAAGGGCGGGCAGTCCAACCCCACCTACCAGCTCGTCACACCCGGACGGCGCTATGTGCTGCGCCGCAAGCCGCCGGGGCAGTTGCTGAAGGGCGCCCACGCGGTGGAGCGCGAGGCCAGGGTGCTGAGCGCGCTCGCGGGCTCCGGCCTGCCGGTGCCACGCGTCTTTGGCCTCTGCACCGATGAGAGCGTGATCGGCACCTGGTTTTTCATCATGGAGATGGTGGAGGGGCGGATCTTCTGGGACGCGGCCTTCCCCGATGTCTCGCGCGCCTCCCGCCCCGCCTATTTCGCCGCGATGAACGGCGCCATCGCCGCACTCCACAAGGTTGATTACACGGCGCGCGGGCTGGGTGATTTCGGCCGCACGGGGAATTATTTCTCCCGCCAGATCGAACGCTGGGCCGGGCAGTACGAGGCGGACCACGAGGCCGGGCGCGATGCCAACATGGACCGGCTGATTAGCTGGCTGCGCGCCCATATCCCCGCTGATGCCACCACCAGCCTGGTGCACGGCGATTTCCGGTGCGACAACATGATCTTCCACCCCACCGAGCCGCGCGTGCTCGCCGTGCTGGACTGGGAACTCTCAACCCTCGGCCACCCGCTGGCTGATTTCGCCTATCACGCCATGATGTACCGCATGCCGCCGCATATCGTGGCGGGGCTGAAGGGCGCGGATCTCGCCGCGCTCAACATTCCCGCCGAGGAAGACTACATCGCCGCCTATTGCGCCAATACCGGGCGCGCGAGCATCCCGGATTACAAATTCTACGCGGCGTTCTCGTTCTTTCGTATCGCGGCGATCTTTCACGGGGTGAAGGGGCGCGTGCTGCGCGGCACGGCGGCCTCCGCGCAGGCGCTGGAGCGGGTGCAGGTGCTGCCCGAGCTCATGGAACTGGCCTGGGCGCAGGCGGCCTGAGCCGCCCGCCCCGCCTGCCTCACGGCGCCAGAAACCCGCCATCGACCGCCAGCAGCGCGCCGCTGACATAAGCAGCCTCATCCCCCGCCAGCCAGAACACCGCCTTGGCGATATCCTCGGGCATGCCCAGCCGGCCCAGCGGCACATCGCCCACGATCGCAGGCGGCCAGGCATCCCCCGCCGCCGCGCGCAGCATCGGCGTGTCGATCGGCCCCGGCGCGATCGCGTTCACGCGGATATTGCTGGAACCATTCTCAAGCGCGGCCGCGCGCGTCAGCGCGACCACGGCGGATTTGCTGGCGGCATAAAACGCCGCCCCCGGATAGACGACCCGCACCCCCTGCACCGAGGCGATGTTGACAATCGCGCCCCGGCCCGCCGCGCGCATCGCCAGCAGCGCATGCTTCATGCCAAACACCACGCCCTTCACATTCACCCCCAGCACGGCATCCAGCGCCTCGGCGCTCTGCTCATGGATCGGCACCCACGGCCCGAGGATGGCGGCATTGTTGACCATCACATCCAACCGGCCGAAACGCTGCATCGCGGTTTCCACCAGCGCGGCCACATCCGCCTCCTGCGAGACATTGGCCCGCTGCGCGATGGCGCTCCCGCCCGCCGCCTCAATCGCGGCCACGGTCTGCGCCAGCCCGGCCTCGTTCAGATCCGCCACCAGAACCCTATCCCCGGCTTTCGCAAAAGCCTCGGCAATGGCCCGGCCCATGCCGCCGCCAGCTCCCGTTACGATGACACCACGCATGATATTCTCAATCCTTTCCAGTTGAATGCTACGCGATTACAATTCAGGCAAAGCCCCGCCCCGGCGCGAGCCCGCCAGAACCATCAGGCCCGGAGAGACAAATGCCCGCCATCGTCGACCATGATGACCGCCGCCGCGAGGTGACCGAGGCCGCCTTCCGGCTGGTGGCCAAAAGCGGCCTGGCGGCGCTCACCGTGCGCGCCGTGGCCGATGAGGTTGGCTATTCGACCGCCGTGGTCAGCCATTATTTCGAGAACAAGCGCGAGCTCCTGATCCAGACCTACGAGCTGAGCGCCGAGAGCGCCGCGGCGCGGTTTTTCGCCGCGCGCGAGGCCGGCGCCGATCTGGCCGGCTGCCTCGCGGTGTTGCTGCCGCTTGATGCGGCGCGCGCGGATGACTGGAACGTCTGGTTCTGCTTCTGGGGCGAGGCGGTGGCAGACCCGGAGCTGGGCATGCGCCAGCGCGCGCGGGTGAGCAACACCATCGGTTTCATCGGCGCGCTGCTGCGCCGCGACCGGCCCCACCTGCGCACCGCCGATGAGGCCATGATCGAGCGCCTGGCCAGCCGCATTCTCTCCACCTTGCTCGGCGTGGCCGTGCAGGCGCTGTTCTCCCCCGCGCTCTGGCCACCCGCCCGCCAGCTTCAGATCATTGCCGACGAACTGGCCAGTCTCGATCATCACGGCACCTCATTGTAGCCTGTCATAAGCCTGGCGCCCGGGCCCAGCCCGCACAGCGCACCGCCGCACGCTCACGCGCCTTGCCACTGCGGGGCGCGCTTCTCCACAAAGGCGGCCATGCCTTCAACCTTGTCCTGCGTGGCGCAAAGCCCGTTGAACAACCGGCGCTCAAACAGCAGCCCATGCGCCAGCCCGGTCTCAAACGCGGCATTCACCATTTCCTTGTTGGCCATCGCGGCCAGCGGCGCCATCGCGGCAATCGCCTGCGCCTGCGCCAGCGCCTCCTCCAGCAGCCCCGCCGCCGGCACGACTTGCGCCACCAGCGAGGCCCGCTCCGCCTCCCCGGCATTCATCATGCGTCCGGTCAGGCACATCTGCATCGCCTTCGCCTTGCCTACCGCGCGCGTCAAACGCTGCGAGCCGCCCATGCCCGGCGCCACGCCCAGCTTGATCTCGGGCTGGCCAAACTTCGCGGTGTCAGCGGCAATAATGTAATCAGCCATCATCGCCAGCTCGCAACCGCCGCCCAGCGCGAAACCGGCAACCGCCGCGATCCAGGGTTTGCGCGCGGCACTCACCCGCTCGAAGCCGGCAAAAAAATTCTCGCCATACATCGCGGAAAACCCCTTGGGCTGCATCTCCTTGATATCCGCCCCGGCGGCAAACGCCTTCTCGGAGCCGGTGAGCACCAGGCAGCGCTGGCTGGCGTCGGCATCATAGGCGGCAAACGCGGCGATCAGCTCGCGCAGCACCTGGCTGTTCAACGCATTCAGCGCGTTGGGGCGGTTCAACCGCAGCAGGGTCACCGCGCCATGCGTCTCGGCAAGCAAAGTCTCGTAGGTCACATCACACCCTTTCAAAAACATGCACATTCACGCGCCGCGGTTCAGCCACCGGCCGGAAAATCCGGCTTGCGCTTGGCCAGAAACGCGGCAATCCCCTCGCGCGCCTCGGCGTCATGGCCGCTCTGCGCGATGGCCCGGGCCTCGGCGTCAAGCTGGGCGGGCAGTGTCGCGGCAAAACCCTCAAGCAGCAAGGCGCGCGTGCGCCCCCAGGCGCGCACCGCCCCGCGCGCCACGCGCACGGCCAGCTCGTCCGCCTCGGCCTGCAACGTCTCATCGGGGCAAAGCCGGGTGACCATACCCTCGGCCAGCGCCTGCGCGGCGTTCACGCGCAGGCCCAGCAGCAACATCTCCTGCGCGCGGCGCAGCCCCACCAGCCTGGGCAACAGCCAGCTCGCGCCGCCATCGGGCGAGAGGCCAATACCGCCATAGGCCGGCGCGAACACCGCACTCTGCCCCGCCAGCACCAGATCGCCCGCCAGCGCCAGGCTGAATCCCGCCCCCGCCGCCGGGCCGTTCACCACCGTGATCAGAGGTTTCTCCATCCGCGCGAAAATCGCCATCGCGGCGTGCAGATCGGCGGTCAGCGCCCGCGTGAGCGCGCCCAGGCTCTCAAGCTGCGACGAAAACGCCCCGATATCCCCGCCCACGCAAAAAACCCGCCCGCGCGCGCACAGCACCACGCAGCGTATGCCAGGGTCTTCGGCGCACACAATCGCCGCCGCGCGCAGTGCGCTGGCCATGGCAGGGCCGATGGCATTCCCAGCCTCCGGGCGGTTCAGCGTGAGCCGCGCCACCGCGCCCTCACGCGTCAACAGAACCGGATCCGTCATGCCGCCCCCCGCAGCAGCCAGGCCAGCCCGTTGCCGATCAGGCGCCGCAGCCCCTCATTCGCGTAGGCCTCGGCTGAATCGCCGCATTGAATGTAGAGGATCGGGCTGTTGCGCTCCCGCCGCGTCCAGGCGATCAGCCTGGTCCCCGGCGGATGCGTCCACCCCTCGCGGCTATCGAGCGCGCCGCGCATCGCCGCCGCGGCGGACCAGAAATTCTCCGCGGCAAACACATGGTTACTGGCCAGCAGAGGCGTGATGCTGTCATCGAACGCCTCGAACAGATAAAGCTCGTCGGTGATCTCGAAGCCCTGTTCCAGCCCCTCCAGCACGGGGTGGCGCGCCAGCGGGCGCACATGGTGCGTCACCGCATGGCGATAACCGGAATCCGGGCGCAACCGCCCCCGGACCTCACCCGGCTGGTAGAGGAAGCGCCCGCCGATAATCTCGCCATAGCGCGGCCAGGCGGGCCATCCGGCAATGGCGTGGTGCAAAAACAGCAGCGGCTTGCCCGCCTCCAGCAGCGCCTCGACATGCGCCTGATAGGCCGCGCCCGGCGGCTCAAAAACCGGCGGCTCGGGAACCCTGAAGCCGATTCCTGGCATGTCGTAGAACAGCACGGCATCGAAACGGGCCACGGCATCGGGCGCCAGCGCCGCCTCCACCGCCGGATGCTCAACCAGCGTGAACTCATGCCCGCCGGGCAACGCTTCCAGCATCTGCGAAAAAGCGTTGCGGTCATAAGGATGGCCTTTGACCGGCACCAGAATTGCCGCCATTCAGCCAAGCCTCCTCACGGGGTTGGTGCCATCCCAGTCCACTGCCAAACTCTTGATCCACGCAAACAAATCCAGCGCCGCCTGGGCCGGCTGGAACACCTCCACCATCGAGCCCGGCCCGCCGCCCGTCTCGGCATAAATCACCTCGGCGCCGCCAGGCAGAAACGCCTCCTGCACCACCGTGCCTCCGGCATCGGCGATGATGCGCCGCGCCCTTGGCATGTCACTGGTGACCAGGCACACATGATGCAGCCCCTCGCGCCCCTCATCGCGCCAGGATTTGTAGATCGAGGGCGCATCGTCATGCTGCACGATGATCTCGATCTGCAGATCGCCCCAATAGCCGATGTATGCGCTGAAATCGATCTCGGCCGGCGCGCCCTTATAAGTTGCGGCGTCCATCTGCAGATGCTCCAGCGCCACGAAAGGCCCGGCGCCCATGGTCTGCGTCCAGTATGTCAGCGCCGCGTCCACATCCCCCGGAACAAATGCCAGCTGCACCACACCGCCAATCCCGCCGATCAGATTCTCGCGCATCCATCCACGTCCTTTTTGTTTTTCTGGCTCTACGAAACTACTTTGCCGTCACCGCATCATCGATAACGAGTTCCGCGGCATTGACCATGCGGCTCTCATCGGAGGCCAGATACAGCACCAGATTCGCGATGTCCTCAGGCTGGCCAACCTTTGGCGCCTTGGCGGGGTCGGCCACCGGCACATCCAGCCCGCGGCGTTTCACCTCCTCGGCGGCCGCGGCGGTCATATCGCTGGCGATGATTCCAGGCAGAATCGCGTTCACCCGGATGTTGTAGCCCTGCTCCTGGCAATACACCGCGATATTGCGCGACATCGAGCGCACCGCCCCCTTGGCGGCGGCATAGGAACATACGATCGGATAGGCGTTCAGCGCCGCCACCGAGGACATATTGATAATCGACCCGCCGCCCGATTTACGCATCAGCGGTATCGCCGCCTGGCAGCCCAGGAACGTTCCCTCGGCCGAGATCGCATAAACCTTCCTGAAATTCTCCAGTGTGGATTCCTCGATGGTCGTGAAATCGACGATTCCGGCATTATTGACCAGCACATCCAGCCGGCCGAATTTCGTCTCCGCCAGCGCGATCACTTGCGCCCAGCCCTCCGGAGAGGTGACATCCTGCACAACCCCGATCGCCCCCTCAATCTGCGCCGCGGTTTCCATGACGCCTGGGCTGATGTCGGTGAGAATGACGCTCGCCCCCTCCTTGGCGAGCAAACGCGCATCCGCGGCGCCCAGCCCGCGCGCAGCCCCCGTCACAATAACAACTTTTCCTGATACCCGCCCCATGTCTCATTCCTTTTTGATTTTAAAGTTTCAGCAATTGCTTGGCGATAATGGTTCTCTGGATTTCCGATGACCCGCCGAAAATCGTATTCGCCCTGGTATTCAGATACCGCGAGAGCGCCGGCTTGTTCGCGTCCTCATCAGGCGTC